>CAZRLM010000054.1:0-16233 GCA_964600835.1 uncultured Oscillospiraceae bacterium | reverse complement strand
GCGTCGGAAGAAGAACGACCATGGGAAAGCGAAAACCGCGCTTCGGCGGCTGAACGCCTGGTTTCATGGCGTCGGCTTCCGCTGTACGCTGATGGTGGCGGGCTGCAGCCTGCTGATGCTGATCATGTTCTGCGCTGCCAGCGCGCCGGTGCGCTATCGGCTGACGGTCGGCGCGATTTCCCATCAAACGATCACCGCGACCAAGGATGTAGTGGACGAGATTGCGACAGAGGAAAAGCGCCGCGCGGCTGCGAACGCGGTGGAGCCGACCTACCACCTGCAGGAGGGCGCGGCGGCGGAGGTGATGGCGAACCTGAACGCCATCTTCGACGATTTGCGTACGGTGCAGCAGTACGGCTTGACGTTGCGCGAGGCGGGTGTGACAGACGAGGCGTGGAGCAGCTACAGCTTCGAAGAGGCGGAGATTGACTATGCGGTTAGCCTGGTCAAGGAATTTAGCCTGAGCCGCTATCAGGCGACCACACTGATGCGCACCTCCACCGAAGAGTACAACGACATGGTTTCCGCCGTGACCACCGCGGTTCAAAACGCGCTGAACACGACCATCCGCGAAGGGCAGGTCAACCAGAGCATTGAAACCATCCGGCAGATCGCCGGCTATAAGGTCAGCCTGTCGCTGAATCAGGTGGTTGTCACCAGCGTGCTGCGATCCTGCGTGCAGCCGAACATGGTCATCGAGAGTGAAACGACCGAGCTGGCCCGGCAGAAGGCTATGGAGGCGGTGGAGCCGGTCGTCTACCTTCAGGGACAAAACATCATCCGCGCGGGCGAGCGGGTCAGCGCCAATCAGATTGAAATGCTGCGCGTTCTCGGCCTTCTGGAAGATAACAAGTACGATTTTTCCATCTATGGCGGCGCGGCGATGCTGACTGGTATCAGCCTGGCGGTGCTGTTGCTGCTGCTTCACCTGCTGTGCCCGGAGCTGCTGCGGGATCTGCGGCGGCTGTCCGTCATCATGCTGGTGATGGTCGCCAGCGTTGGCCTGTCGATTGTGATGGCCAAGCTGATCAACATTTATCTTGCGCCGATGGCGCTGGGCGCGATGCTGCTGACCGGCTTGCTGGGAATGCCTGCTGGAATCGCCGGCACGTTCAGTCTTTCCATTTTCATCAGCGGCCTGGCGGCGAGCGGAAGCTCATCCAATGCGATCCTGCAAATGTTGCACCTGTTGCTGACTGGCCTGGTTAACGGCCTGGTCTCCGTCCAATTCCTGAAGGGAAAGCCGCAGCGCGTCCGCATCGTGCTTTGCGGCCTGCTTGCGGCGCTGATGAACCTGATCGTCATCATTGCAATCGGCCTGATGACGTCCAGCAACATGACGACCGTCCTGACGATCGCGTCCTACGCGATGGGCAGCGGCGTGCTGAGCGGCGTGCTGGCCGTTGGTCTCCAGCCGGTGTTTGAGGCGGCGTTCAACCTGGCGACGCCCAGCAAGCTGCTGGAGCTGGCAAATCCGAATCAGCCGTTGCTGCGCCGCCTGCTGCTTGAAGCGCCGGGCACATATCATCATTCCATTGTGGTGGCCAATTTGGCGGAAGCGGCAGCGGAGAAGGTCGGCGCCAATCCGCTTCTGGCGCGAACCGGCGCGTACTTCCACGACATCGGCAAGCTCAAGCGACCGTTGTACTTCAAGGAAAATCAGATGGGGGAGAATCCGCACGACAAGACGGATCCCTATGTTTCTGCCGCGATTGTCACGACGCATACCCGCGACGGCTTGCAGCTGGCGCAAAAATATCGCCTGCCGCCGGAAATTCAGCGGATTATCGTGGAGCATCATGGCGATACGCCGGTCATGTACTTCTATCACCGGGCGCTCCAGCAGGCGGATGGCAAGCCGGTTGAGATCAATGATTTCCGCTATGATGGTACGCGGCCGACCACGAAGGAGTCCGCCATCATCATGCTGGCGGATACCATTGAGGCGGCGGTACGCTCCATGCCGGATCCTACGCCCCAGGCCATCGAACGCTTTATCGAGAAGCTTGTCCGCGGCAAGCTGGAGGATGGGCAATTGAGCAACTCACCGCTAACGCTGCGGGATATTGACGGCATTTGTGAGGCGTTCGCGACGGTGCTGAACGGCGTGTTCCACGAGCGGATTGAGTATCCCTCCGTGGACGTGCCGAAGCGTGATGTGTTTGAGCTGAAGGAGCAGGCCGCCGAGCAGGAGCCTGCGCCCGACGTGAAGCATGAAGAAAAGCCTGCGGAAGAAGCCGCGCCGCAGGCAAAGCCGGAGGAACCTCCGGTTGAGCAGAAAGATGAAGCCAGGGAGGAAACAGCGGAATGATCCTGCAATGGGAAATCAGCACGGAGGTTTTGCCGGGCTGGCTGTCGCTGATGCAGGCTGCGGCGGATTGTGCGCTGTATATGGAGGGCATTCAGCGCCGGTGCACGGCGCACGTCCAAATCTGCGACGATGAAACGATCCACGCGCTCAACCGCACCTATCGGCAGGTCGATCGGGCGACGGACGTGCTCTCTTTTCCGACAGTGAACTATCCGGCGGGGATCACCGCCGGACAGGCGGATCGACTGCTCCGTCAGGAATTGGACGATGAAGTGGACGCGGCTGACTTGGGCACGGTGATCCTGTCAGTCCCGCATATTTTGGCGCAGGCGGAGGAATACGGCCATTCGCCGGAGCGCGAGGCGGCTTATCTGTTAGTGCACGGGCTGTGCCATCTGATGGGATATGATCATATCGAAGAAGCGGATCGAAGGAGGATGCGCGCCATGGAAGAGAAGATATTAACAAACGTTGGGATGACGCGCGACGGGGAGGGCGCGGTGAGCGACGAAGCGTTGCTGGCGCTTGCCCGCGCGGCCATGGAACGCAGCTATTCGCCTTACTCCGGTTTTGCTGTCGGCGCGGCGCTGCTGTGCGACGACGGCCGGGTCTTTCAGGGCTGCAACATTGAGAACGCCTCCTTTGGGCTGACAAACTGCGCGGAACGGACGGCCGTCTTTAAGGCGGTCAGCGAAGGCGCAAAGTCGTTTACTGCTATCGCCATCGCCGCAAAAAAGAGCGCGCCCTGGCCCTGTGGCGCCTGTCGTCAGGTGCTCAACGAGTTCGCGCCGGATATTCGCGTGCTGGTCACATGGGATGATCATACGGAAGAAAAAACGCTTCGCGAGCTGCTTCCGTGCGGTTTTGGGCCAAGCTCCATGCCGCAAGACGATTGATGGGGGATCGTAACACATGACTGAGACTGAAAAGAAATTCCATTCCGGATTTATTACGATTATCGGTCGACCGAACGTGGGCAAGTCCACGCTGATGAACGCGCTGGTGGGCGAGAAGGTCGCCATCGTGTCCAACCGCCCGCAGACGACACGCAACCGCATCATGGGCGTGATGACGCGGCCCGACTGGCAGATTGTCTTTCTGGATACGCCGGGGATTCATACGCCGCGCACGCGTCTGGGCGAGTACATGATGCAGTCTGTCCGGGACGCGATGGACGGCATGGACGGCGCGCTGGTGCTGGTGGATGCGACGCAGGTCGGCGAGCAGGACAAAAAAATAGTCCGCGAAATGAGCGAGAAGAAAACGCCCAAAGTGCTGGCGCTGAACAAGATTGATCTGCTGCCCAAGGAAAAGCTGTTAGCGCTGATTGCCGAATTTGCCGACGCGGGCTATCAGGCAATCATCCCCATCAGCGCGAAAACGGGCGATGGGCTGGACAGCCTGACGGACGCGCTGGTGAAAGAGCTGCCGGAAGGCCCGAAGTACTTCCCAGACGACATGATGACCGACCAGCCGGAGCGGCAGATCTGCGCGGAGATGATCCGCGAGAAGGCGCTGCTGCACCTGCGGGATGAAGTCCCACATGGTATCGGTGTGGAAATGATGGCGATGACCAAGGAAAGCGACGATTTCATGGAGATTCATGCCACAATCTATTGTGAGCGGGAAGCGCATAAGGGCATCATCATCGGCAAGCGCGGTGCGATGCTCCAGGTCATCGGCAGCGAGGCGCGCAAGGATATTGAGCAGCTGCTCGGGATGCACATCAACCTGAAGCTCTGGGTCAAGGTGCGTCCGGACTGGCGAAATCGGATGGACGACCTCCGCACGCTGGGCTACGACAGAAAGTGAGGCGTTCTCTTTGAAGCTGCTGGTGACAGGCGGCACAGCGTTTGTCAGCAAATTTACAGCCGCGTGGTTTGTTCGGCGTGGCGACGAGGTCTATGTGTTGAATCGCGGCACGCGGGAGCAAGTCGAAAGCGTGCGGCTGATTCAGGCGGATCGCCATGCGCTGGGCGACGCGCTCAAGGGACATTGCTTTGACGCGGTGTTGGACATCTGCGCGTACTGCGCGCGCGACGTCAACGCGCTGCTCAATGCGCTGGACGGCTTCTCCGACTATATTCTGGTCAGCTCCTCCGCCGTCTATCCGGAGACGAACGCGCGGCCCTTCCGGGAGGAGCAGGCGATTGGGCCGAATCGGATCTGGGGCCAATACGGGCTGGACAAAATCGCGGCGGAAAAGGCGCTGACGGCGCGCTGCCCCAAGGCATACATTCTTCGCCCGCCCTATCTGTATGGGCCAATGCAGAATCTCTATCGGGAGCCGTTTGTCTTTGACTGTGCGGCTGCCGAACGGCCATTCTACATCCCTGGGGATGGCAAAATGGGATTGCAGTTTTTTCATGTGGCCGATCTGTGCCGGGTGATGGAGGCCATCTTGACGCGTCATCCCGACGACCATCTGTTCAACGTGGGTAATCCGGAGGCGGTGGACATCAACGCCTTTGTTGCGGAATGCTATGCGGCTGTCGGCCGCTCGCTACATCCGGTCTTTGTTCCGAAGGACGCGGCTCCGCAGCGCAGCTACTTTTGCTTCCACGATTATGATTATCTGCTGGATACAACGAAGCAGCAAGCGCTGCTGGCGAAAACCGTTCCACTATCGCAGGGCTTGCGGGAATCGTGGGCATGGTATCAGGAGCATCGGAACGAAGTCAGTCGCAAGTCGTATATCGACTATATTGATCGGCACTTACAGATGAATGGATAGCAAAACCGACTCTGGTTTAACGACCAGAGTCGGTTTTTAATGTGGTCTTTGTGATCAATCGAAAATCTGGAAGATACCGCATTTCAGATACTGTGTTTCCGGCGCGGCAGGCAAAATGGGATGATCCCGACCCTGTGTGCGATACTCCACCTGCCGGAGCTGTACCCGTGCGTCATGAGCGGCGCTCCGAACAATTTGGAGAAACGCATCCGACAGAATATGCTGCGAGCAGGAGCAGGTGATCAAGTATCCGCCGGGACGAATCATCTTCATGGCACGCAGGTTGATTTCCTTGTAGCCGCGGGTAGCGCTCTCAATGGCGGAGCGCGTCTTGGTGAAGGCCGGCGGATCGAGAATGACCACGTCATACTTAACGCCTGCTCGGCTTTGCTCGCTGAGCAGATCAAACGCGTTCGCCTGAACAAAGTGAACCCGATCCTCCAGGTGGTTCAGGCGCGCGTTTTCCGTGGCGAAGGCGCAGGCATACTCCGAAATGTCAACACCCGTAACTTCCTTCGCGCCGAAATGTCCCGCATGGAGCGCAAAGCTGCCCGTGTGCGTGAAGCAATCCAGCACCGTTTTGTCCTTGACGAAGGGCGCAATGGCGGCGCGGTTTTCCTTTTGATCCAGGAAGAAGCCTGTTTTCTGCCCTTCCTTGACGTCCACCAGAAAACGCACGCCGTTTTCCGTCATCTCGACGCGATCCGGCACGTCGCCGTAGAGAAGCCCTGTTGTCATTTCCAGCCCTTCCAGGCGGCGGACGGGGACGTCGTTGCGCTCATATATCCCGGCGGGATGGAGCAGCTCGACGAGCGCGTCCACCACGTCCTGCTTGAAGCGTTCCATACCCAACGCCAGGCATTGCAGCACCAGCACGTCGCCGAACGCATCCACAATCAGAGCGGGAAGTCGGTCGCTCTCGGCAAAAATCAGCCGACAGGAGCGGAGATCCGCAAAGCTGCGCCGATAGTCGATGGCTTCCTGCACGCGATGGAAGATGAACGACCGGTCGATCGGCTCGTTCCGAAGGCTCATCACGCGAAGGACAATCTGGCTTTGCGGATTGTAAAACGCCTTCGCCAGAAAGTTTCCACGGGAGGATACGACAGTCACAATGTCGCCGGGTGTAAAATCGCCCTCCACCCGCGCAATATCACTGCGGAAAACCCAGGGATGGCCGTCATATACGCGTTTTTCTTTGCCGGGAATCAGGACCGCGGTCGCCATACGCAAGCGCCTCCTTTAAAAATGGCCGAACCAAGTCCTTGCGAACGGTTCGGCCTTGTTTTGTAATTGCTCTCTTTACCGCTCCATGGCCGCGCGGATAAACGCAGTGAACAGCGGATGCGCCTTATTGGGGCGGGAAATGAACTCGGGATGATAGATCACGCCAATATAGAAGGGATGATCGGACAGCTCGAATGCCTCGGGATAATCCGCCTCGGCGCACCGACCGACAAAACGCAGTCCCTTGCTTTCCAGCTGCGGCACATAGGCGGGATCCACCTCATAACGATTGCCATGGCGCTCGCGAATCAGAGACGAGCCGTAGATGGCGCTCAGTCTGCCGTCCGCCAGCTTGATGTCGTAGCCGCCGTTCCGCGCGTGCTGGCGACTGTCGTTGACGGTAATCCGGTCGGCGGGAATGCGGACAATCGCGGGGGAGGCGTTGCGATCCACCTCCGTAGAGTTGGCGTCGGGCAGATTCAGAAGGCTGCGGGCCGCCTCGACCACCGCCAGCTGCATTCCGAAACCGATCATCAGGCAAGGGACATTGGCCGTTCTGGCAAAGCGCGCCGTCGCAATGATGCCCTCCGCGCCGCGGTCGCCATAGCCGCCGGGCAGGATGATCGCATCAAAGCTGTTCAGCTTCTCCGACGCGTTTTCGTCCGAGATTTCCTCGCTGTTGATCCAATCCACATGGACAGACACCTGATTGGCGATGCCGGCGTGGGTCAGCGCTTCAGCGACGGACAGATACGCGTCATGCAGGGCGACGTACTTGCCCACCAGAGCGATGCGCACCTCGCCGTTCGGATGGGTGAAGCGATCGACCATTTCCGTCCAGTCGGAGAGATTGGCCTGGCGCGCGGGCAGGTTCAGCTCCCGGCAAACGATGTCCGCCAGCCCTTCCTTTTCCAGCATCAGCGGCACGTCGTAGAGTGTGTTCGCGTCACAGTTCTGCACGACGTTGCCAGCCTTGACATTGCAGAAAAGCGCGATCTTGTCCTTCGCTTCCGTGGTGATCGGGTGCTCGGTGCGGCAGACGATCACGTCCGGCTGGATGCCGATGGAACGCAGCGCCTTGACGGAATGCTGCGTCGGCTTCGTTTTCATTTCGCCGGCGGCGGAGATGTAGGGGAGAAGCGTCACATGGATAAAACAGGTCTCATGCTCGCCGACGTCCCACTTGAGTTGGCGAATGGCTTCCATGTAGGGGGAGGACTCCATATCGCCCACGGTGCCGCCGATTTCGATGATGGCGATGTCAGCGCCGCTGTTCTTCGCCGCGGCCAGGATGCGCGCCTTAATCTCGTTGGTAACGTGCGGGATCACCTGAACGGTGCCGCCATGATATTCGCCGCGCAGCTCCCGCTCCATGATGCTTTTATGCACCTTGCCAGTCGTAATGCTGGCTTCGCCGCGGAGATTTTCGTCAATGAAGCGTTCGTAATGGCCCAGATCCAGGTCAGCCGCGACGCCGTCCTCCGTGATGAAGGCTTCGCCGTGCTGAAGCGGGGAGAGCAGGCCGGGATCGACGTTGTAATACGGATCGCACTTCTGCATGGAAACCTTGTAGCCCCGTGCTTTCAGCAGCCGCCCCAGAGACGCAGCCGTGATACCCTTGCCCAAGGAAGAAACCACGCCGCCGGTTACAAATACGAATTTCGTCGCCATTGAGATAACGCTCCTTTTTCATCCTGATTCAGGTACGCACACTATATCATTTTAGGAGGATTTTGCGTTTGTGTCAAGGGTTGATCGACATTTTTCTTCATGAACGCGTCCGACCCCTTTCGCATACCATGATAGCGGTCGCCCGCAGGCGCGGAGCGACCAGAAGAGGAGGTGTTGCGGATGATTCGCGGAATTGGATACGCCCTGATTCTGATTGGGGTAATCGCTCTTGTGCTGACCTTCCTGTACCCGCCCACGTTCCTGTGGGTCGGACTGGTGATCGCGTTTGTGGCGCTGCTGACAGGCGTCGGCTTTCTGGGGCTTTACTGCCGGCGGTAACGTGTTTTTTCCTTCCTTGAAGTCTTAAAAAAGGCTCCCCGGAGCGGAGAAGCCCCGGGGAGCCTGATTGGATAGATTAGACGTCCTTGTTTAGGATATTCATGAATTCGTCGCCGGAAATCGTTTCACGCTCCAGCAGGAAGGCCGCCAGTTCGTGGAGCTTCGCCTCGTCCGCTTGCAGGATATTCAGCGCCTTGGCGTGCGCGTCGCGGATGATCGAAACGACTTCCTCGTCAACCTTGGCGGCTGTCTGGGCAGAGCAGGCGAGGGAAGCGTCGCCGCCGAGATACTGATTGTTCACGACTTCGAGCGCCGTCATGCCGAAGTTCTCGCTCATGCCGAGGCGGGTGACCATGGTGCGGGCCAGCTTCGTTGCCTGCTCAATGTCGTTCGCCGCGCCGGAAGTCACTTGATGGAAGATCAATTCCTCAGCCGCGCGCCCGGCCGTGAGTGTCGTGATTTTGTTCAGAATTTCCTCGCGGGTCATCAGGTAATGCTCGTCGTCCTCCACCTGCATGGTGTAGCCCAGCGCGCCGGAGGTGCGGGGAACGATGGTGATCTTGTGGACGGGTGCGGAGGCTTTCTGACGAGCGGCAACCAGCGCGTGTCCGATCTCGTGGTAGGAGACGATCTTCTTTTCCTCCTCGCTGATGACAGCGCCCTTGCGTTGATAACCGGCGAGCACCGTCTCGATCGCTTCCTCCAGATCGCGCTGTTCCACCTGCTGACGGCCTTCCTTGACGGCCAGCAGCGCGCCTTCATTGATGATGTTCGCCAGCTCCGCGCCGGAGGTGCCGCTGGTAGCCAGGGCAATACTGCGGAAATTGATATTGGAAGCCATTTTGACGTCCTTGGCGTGGACGCGCAGGATCGCCTCGCGCCCGTTCAGGTCTGGCAGCTCAACCGGAACGCGGCGGTCGAACCGGCCGGGGCGCAGCAACGCCTGATCAAGGCTTTCGGGACGGTTCGTCGCCGCAAGAATGACAACGCCCTTGCTGCCATCAAAGCCGTCCATCTCCGTGAGCAGCTGATTCAGCGTCTGCTCCCGCTCATCGTTGCCGCCCATGCCGTTGCCAGTGTTGCGCTTCTGACCAATCGCGTCAATTTCGTCAATGAACACAATGCAGGGCGCTTTTTCCTGCGCCTGCTTGAAAAGATCGCGCACGCGCGCAGCGCCCATGCCGACGAACATTTCCACAAAGTCGGAGCCGGAAATGGAGAAGAAGGGTACCTGCGCTTCACCGGCGACAGCCTGCGCCAGCAGCGTTTTGCCCGTGCCGGGAGGGCCGACGAGCAGCGCGCCCTTGGGCAGCTTCGCGCCGATTTCCTTGTATTTGTCAGGATCGTGCAGGAAATCAACAATCTCCTTCAGAGCGGACTTTGCCTCGTCCTCGCCGGCGACGTCCGCGAAGGTCTTGCCCGTCTGCGCGGCAACATAGACCTTTGCGTTGCTCTTGCCGAAGGACATGGCTCCGGGACCGCCGCCCATTTTTTTTGTCATCTGGCGCATCAGGAACTGACCGAGGACAATGAAGAGCGCCATCGGCAGCACCCAGGTCAGCAGGAACTCCATCAGCGGTGAATTTTGCTGAGGAATTTCCTGGGCAAAGGTCACGCCCGCGGCCTTCATGCGGTTGACCAGATCGGGGTCGTCCACCCGACCGGTGGTAAAGATGCCGACCTGGTCGTTGTATGTTGCTCTAAACGTAATCGCTGTGTCATAGAGGGCGGCCTGGTCGACGATGCCGGCATCCAGCATATCCAGAAAATCGCTGTAAGCGACTTCCGTGATTCTTGCCTTGTAGATGGAAGGCACAATCAATGCGTTCAGCAAAAACACGATCAGGATGACGATCAAATAGTAGAAAATCAACGGTTTTTTGGGCGGATTGACGTCTTGCTTCATGCTCATCCTCCTTCTGGTTTCGATTGACACAATAGACATATTATATTATAATAGGGCACGGTTGAAATTGCAACTAACAGATGTTCCAAAACATCCAAAAAAGCGAGGAAAACCGCATGAACGTGACTGAAAGCATCTCTTCGCTGATCGAACGCCTGCTGGATTTTGCTGAGGCAAAGCAACTGGCCCCGGAAATCGACCGGCCATACTACCGGAACCTGCTGCTCGACGCGATGCGCCTGGATTCGCCGGACGGCGAAGCGCCGTCAAATGACGCGCCTGTGCCGGAGACCGCGACTGCGCTTTTGAAGGCGCTGTGTGATCACGCGGTGGCGCGAGGCATCATTGAAGATTTAGGCTACGCGCGCGATCTGTTTTCCGCGCGGTTGATGGGGCTGCTCACGCCTTCGCCCCGGGAGGTTCGCGAGCAATTCAACCGGCGCGTGGAGGACGGCGATCCGGTGGCCGCAACGGACGCCTTTTACACGATGTGCCGCAGCTGCGACTACATCAAGGTGGATGCAATCGCGCAGAATATCCGCTACTTTGCCGACAGCCCCTGCGGCGAGCTGGAGATCACCATCAACCTGTCGAAGCCGGAGAAGGATCCGCGGGAAATCGCCAAGCTGAAAAACGCGCCCAGCGTCGGATATCCCAAATGTATGCTGTGCGTGGAGAATCCGGGCTATGCGGGGCGGAGCAATTTTCCGGCGCGGCAAAACCACCGCATTGTTCCGCTGAAGCTGGCCGGGCAGGACTGGTATATGCAGTATTCGCCCTATGCCTACTATCTGGAGCACTGCATCGTGTTCAACAGCCGCCATATCCCCATGCGCATCGACCGCGGCACCTTTGAACGGCTGTTCTCCTTTGTTGGGCAGTTCCCGCACTACTTTCTGGGGAGCAACGCCGATCTGCCGATCGTGGGCGGCTCGATCCTGAACCATGACCATTTCCAGGGCGGACGGTATGCGTTCCCGATGGACAAGGCGGGTGTGCGCGTTGCGCTGGAGGGGCCGAAGCAGGGCTTTACGGCGGCGATCCTCGACTGGCCCATGTCGGCCATCTGCCTGTTCGGCAAATCGCCTGAGCCGCTGATCGACGAGGCGGAGCGCATCCTGACTGCCTGGCGCGGGTACAGCGACGAGCGCTGCGGCATCCTGGCTGAAACGGACGGAGCGCCGCACAACACCATTACGCCGATTCTTCGCCAGGTGGACGGCGTCTACCGGCTGAATCTGGTGCTGCGCAACAACCGCACAAGCGAAGAACACCCGCTGGGGATTTTCCATCCCCATGCGCCGCTGCATCACATCAAGAAGGAGAACATCGGCCTGATTGAGGTGATGGGGCTGTTCATCCTGCCGGGCCGACTGAAAACCGAGCTGAAGCAGCTGACTGGCTACCTGACCGGAGAGCGCGCGCTGGTGTGTCCGTCGGAGGATGCGCCGGAATACAAGCATTATGCATGGGTTGAGGCTGTTGTTCGGGAACACGGCCTCTGCGCGACGGACGAGGCGGCGGAAGCCTGCCTGCGCGCCGAGGTAGCGAAGGTCTGCGCGCAGGTGCTGGCTGACGCCGGCGTGTATAAGCAGGATGCGGAGGGACTGGCGGGCTTCCTGCGCTTCGTGGAGACGCTTGGCTATCATCGCATGACAATGTAATAAAATGCAATGCTATTCCAGCGGCGATCGCAAGGCGCGACCGTCGCTTTTTTAACGCATCAAAAAAGCGGTCATGATAACCGCTTTCAACTGAGATGGTTATACGGGCAGCAGCTTTTGCACAGCATGATGGAGCCACAAGCGCATAGCGTTTCGACCATCATCATCGCGTTCGATGTCCTCTGCCTTCTCATCGACCGATTCTTCGGCAAAGTAACGTCCCGTTTTGATGTCCTTTGACAGGCTATCCAGAGGCCACCCAGGGTGGCGAGCTGCACATGGCTCGTCTGTCAACAGAAACGCTCGCTTGGCCATGCTGTCATAACTATCGCCAAACGCCTCATACGTTTCGGCAGAGGTGCAGAGGCACCAGGCGCTTTGCCATGCGGCGCGGAGCGTGCCGCCGTGACGATGGGCAATGGCCTGATACCAGCGGAGCATGGCCTCATCATCCTCGAAGCCGCCGTTTGCGCGCCGAACAAGCAAATGCGGCTGATCCGGATGATCAGGCGGGAGATCCAGAAAAATCAAGCCGGAATCCTCGGCAAACGTCGGCAACTGGGATACACGCTGCCACGCCACAGCTTTCTGAATGGCGTTTTCCACGGCGCTGCTGCCGTTTTCCGGCGCGTCAATGGAAAGACCGAGCTGAATCGGGGAGACACACTGAACCGGCCAACCGGAAAAGAACGAGCTGAGCCAGATCAGCTTGCTGGGGTTTGAGGTGGCGATGAGCAGGTCAGGCGTCATAGGTGTTCTCCTCCAGCGCGTAGTACAGGCAATCCTCCCGGTGGTCGCCAAAGTCCAGAATGCGCTCGACGCGTTCGGTGAGTCGAAAGCCGAGCTTTTCCAGCACGCGCTGCATCCGGCGATTGCTCCCCGTGGTGTCAGCCAGAATCGTGCGAACGCCGTAGACCGTTTGCGCGATCCGAATGCCCTCCCGCACGGCGGCTGTGCCCAAACCACGCCCCTTGCAGGAGTCGTCGCGCAGGATGATGCCAAGCTCGCAACGGTGCCTTTCCCGGTCAATTCGTTTCAGAGAAAGGATCCCGACCAACCTGTTCTGCGGATCAAAAACGCCATAATTCGGATACCACGCGCGTCGGGAAAGATCATAGTCAAAGGAGCGATCCACATATTCGGCTTGATAGCGGTAGGGCTGCGGCGACATGAGCGGGTCGGCGACATAGCCCCTGAAAAACGCGTGATACTCCTCACGCGTACAAAAACGAAGCGAAACGCTGCGTGAGTTCATCCGATCAGACCGCCCTTCCAATCAACCTTTTCGGTGAGGATTCGGCAAAGAGCGGTCAAGCCGGCCTGATCCTGCGCGTCAAAGCGGTTCAATACCGGGCTGTCAATGTCCAACACACCGACAAGCGCGTCGCCGACGATCAGCGGCAGCACGATCTCCGAGCGCGACGCGCCGTCGCAGGCGATATGCCCGGGAAAGCGGTGCACGTCCGGCACAAGCTGCACAGACCGCGTGGTTGCCGCAGCGCCGCACACGCCGCGCTGAAAAGGGATCGCCGTACAGGCGGGTTTTCCCTGAAAGGGGCCGAGATACAGCGTTTCTCCGCTTGCCAGGTAGAAGCCTGCCCAGTTAATGCGCGGTAGGGACGACCAAATCAGTGCCGCGCAGTTGGCCAGAGCGGGCAGGGGACGCGGACAGCTGTCGGACAGCTCAAGCAGCTGCTCGACCATCGTCCGGTATTCCGATGATAAGGTGGCTCCCTGACCAGCTCCGAAACCCGTCATCGCGCGATGCCTCCCTTACAGGACATATAGATAAATGGAGAAAAAGTGCAGGATTGTTCCCGCCAGGCAGAAAAAGTGGAAGATTGAATGGAAATACCGGTGCTTTGAGCCGATGCCGTAGACGATTGCGCCCAGCGAGTACGCCACGCCGCCCCAGAGCAGCAGCGCGATCCCGGCAGGGTCAATCGTCGTAACCATATGCTGGTAGGCGAGAACGATCATCCAGCCCATCAGCAGATAGCACGCGACGGAAATCTTGGCGTATCGCTTCAAATTGACCGCGTTCAGAGTGATGCCGAGGATCGCCACGCCCCAGATCACGCCGAAAATCCACCAGCCGACGCTATCCCGCAGCGAGATCAGCGTGTAGGGCGTGTAGGTTCCCGCAATCAAAAGAAAGATGGTGCAATGGTCAATCACGCGAAATACGCGCTTCGCCCGGTTCACCTTCAGCGCATGATAAAGGCAGCTCATCAGGTACAGCAATGTGACCGTAACGCCAAAGACGATGCTGGAAGCGATCTTGTATCCGTCATGGGCATAGGCGCTCTTGACAATGCACAGCACCAGCGCCGTAATTCCCAGCAGCGCGCCTATGCCATGGGAAATGGAGCTGATCAGCTCCTCGCCGAGGGTGTAGCTGGGAATCGCAATTCGATGCTTCTTCTGTTCGTCCTGGGTGATCAAATACCGGTTCCTCCTTTTTATTTGACAAGGCGGTACAAGGACACGACCTTGCCGAGGATCGTTACCTCGTCGGCCAGAATCGGCTGCATGGTACTGTTTTCCGGTTGCAGGCGGAAATGGCCGTTTTCCTTGTAGAACCGCTTGACGGTCGCGGAGTCGTCGATCATCGCGACGACAATATCGCCGTTGTTCGCGTCCGGCTGGCGGCGGACGATGATATAGTCGCCGTCCAGAATGCCGGCGTTGATCATGCTTTCGCCGCGAACAAGCAAAATAAAATGCTCACCGTCGCCCAGCATCACGTCGGGAATGCAGATATAGTCATCCAGATTCTGCTCCGCAAGAATCGGCACACCAGCGGTCACGCGGCCCACAACGGGCACGGCGGTCGTGCTGTTGCGCACGAAATTCGGGTCGCCGACAACCTCCATCGCGCGGGGCTTCATTGCGTCCCGATGAAGCAGGCCGCGCTTTTCCAGGCGGCGCAGATGTCCATGCACGGTCGAGGTGGACTTCAGACCGACCGCGTTCGCGATTTCCCTCACGGACGGGGGATAGCCCTTCTCCTGTATCTCCGCCTTGATGAAGTCAAGAATACGCTGCTGATTATCGCCACGGGGACGTTGCATAACATCGCCGCCTTCCGGATTTTTTCTTATTATAGCATAGCGATGGGGGAAAAGTCAAACGAACGTTCGGAGAACGTTGCGCTGACGTGGCATTCTGTGCTATAATACAGCCAGCAAATCACGCCGTTTTCCGGCGGATAAAGGAGGAATTTCCTTGCCGAAGCTGTGTGTCCTGGACGAAACAAAGGTTTGCGACAACTGCGGCGAATGCGATCGCTGCGATCTTGACCCTAATAAAATATGCGATAACTGCATGAAGTGCGTCAACGGCGAGGCCGAATACCGCGCCGTTGTGGTGGACGATATTGAGCTGGAAAGCGAATTTGAGGAAAAGCACCCGTCAAATCCGACGTGAGCCCGTCAGGTAACCGGCTTCTCCGGCTTGCCAGTCATCCCGGCGTCCTCTGGCATCGGCGCGTCCTCGCTGCCGGGCAGACGGACGTAATCGGCCGCCATTCTGCGCCTGGCGTCGGTCATATCGGCGTAATGCTTGCGGGTGGTGTCCACAGAGGAGTGACCCAACACATCCGCTACCAGGTAAATGTCGCCGGTGGCGTTGTAGAGGTTGGTCGCAAAGGTGGAACGCAGCTTATGCGGGCTGATCTTTGGCTTGAGCGGCGCAGCGACGGATGCGTACTTCTTGACGAGGTTCTGCACGGCGCGCTGGGTGATCCGACGGCGCTGCAGGGACAGAAACAGCGCGTCCTCGTGACCGGGCAGCGGCTCGATCTGCTTGCGCTCATCCAGGTAACGGGCCAGCGCTTCCGCGACCTCCGGCGGGAAGTACAAAACCACCTGATTTCCGCCCTTTCTGGTCACAAGAAAGGCGTTTTCTTCCATGTTTACGTCCGCAATATTGAGGCCGACGCATTCCGACACACGAATGCCGGTTCCTAAAAAAAGTGACAGCAGCGCATAATCACGCACGGATGTTAATTTTTGGTATTTTTGCTGACCTTTCGACATCCCTTCGCCGGTTTCGGCCTGGCTGAGCATTCGCGCCATCTCTTCCTGAGTCAGGCGAAGAATGGGTTTCTCGTGGATTTTCGGCAGCGGAACGAGCGTTGTGACGTTGGACGGGATCCGCTGGCTCTGGAAAAGAAAGTCATAAAAGGAACGAATGGAGCACAGCTTGCGTTTGATGGCTAGTTCGTGATTGACGAGGGCTTTGACCGGCCGGTCATCGGAAGCTTCGTCGTCCTGGCGGAAATAATAGGTGAGGTATTCTACATAGGCGGTCAGATCGCTTTGGCTGACGCGGGCGAGATCGGCGTCCGTCATCAGGTACAGCGGCTTGTCCGAAAACG
>CAZRLM010000053.1:0-16539 GCA_964600835.1 uncultured Oscillospiraceae bacterium | reverse complement strand
GCGTGCTGGGCAAGATGGGCCACACGGAGCGCTCCGGCGAGAACCTGTACAAGAACGTCCCCGGCGACAAGTACCAGCCGCTGTTCGAGGGCGGTGTGGACTACTTCAAATAACCCATCGCAAAGGCGAGCGACATACGCCCGGAGCGGCTGAACCCGCGAACACGCGAGGCGCCCTCCGGGTTCTTATGCGCAGCGTAAGGAGGATTTTCATGGCGCACGACAGCTACATCAGTCCCTTTTCGACCCGCTATGCCAGCAAGGAGATGCAGTTCATCTTCTCCGAGGACAACAAGTTCCGCACCTGGCGCAGGCTGTGGATTGCCCTGGCGAAGGCGGAGAAGCATCAGGGGCTTCAAATTACCGACGAGCAGATTGCCGAGCTGGAGGCTCACGCGGAGGACATCAACTACGACGACGCCGTCCGCCGTGAGAAGGAGTGCCGGCACGACGTGATGAGCCATGTGTACGCCTACGGCCTGCAATGCCCCAAGGCGGCGGGCATCATCCATCTGGGCGCGACCAGCTGCTATGTGGGCGACAATACGGACGTGATCCTGATGCGTCAGGGTCTGACGGTGGTGCGGCGCAAGCTGCTAAACGTAATGAGCCTGCTGGCGGACTTCGCCGACAAATACAAGGCGCTGCCCTGTCTGGCCTACACGCACTTGCAGCCTGCGCAGCTGACCACGGTGGGCAAGCGGGCGACGCTGTGGATCAACGAGCTGTACATGGACTATGAGGAAATCGAGCACCGCATCGCGTCCCTGGCGCTGCTGGGCAGCAAGGGCACGACCGGCACGCAGGCCAGCTTCATGGAGCTGTTCGGCGGCGAAAGCGCGCGGATCAAGGCCGTCGAGCAGGAGATCGCCGAGTCGATGGGATTCACCCGCGTGGTGCCCGTTTCCGGCCAGACCTACTCCCGCAAGATGGACTATCAGGTGGTGTCTACCCTGTCCGGCGTGGCGCAGTCCGCCAGCAAGTTCGCCTATGATATGCGGCTGCTGGCCAACTTCAAGGAGATGGAGGAGCCCTTCGAGAAGAGTCAAATCGGCTCCTCGGCGATGCCCTACAAGCGCAATCCCATGCGCTGCGAGCGAGTCGACGCGCTCTCCCGCTATGTGATGGTGGACGTGCTCAACACCGCGCTGACCGCGGGCACCCAGTTCTTTGAGCGGACGCTGGACGACAGCGCGAACAAGCGCATCGCCGTGGCGGAGGCGTTCCTGGGCGTGGACGCGATCCTGAACATCATGATGAACGTGTGCGACGGCCTGATGGTCTACGAGAAGGTCATCCGCCGCCGGGTGATGAACGAGCTGCCCTTTATGGCGACGGAGAACATCATGATGGACGCGGTCAAGAAGGGCGGCAACCGGCAGGAGCTGCATGAGCGGCTTCGCGTGCACTCCCAGGCCGCCGCGCGGGTGGTCAAGGAGGAGGGCGGCGAGAACGACCTGATCGACCGCATCTGCGCCGACCCCGCGTTCATGGTCACGCGCCCGGAGGTCGAGGCCATTTTGAAGCCCGAGCAGTTCACCGGCCGCAGCGCGCAGCAGGTGGAGGAATACCTCGCCGACGTGATCCGTCCGCTGCTGGCCGAGAACGCCGCGGCGCTGGGCGAAAAGCAGGAACTGAGTGTGTAAAGCAGGAGGAGATTATGCCTTTTATTGACACGACGACGAATGTCGCGATCCCGAGCCGCAAGGAAGAAAGCATCAAAACCCGCATGGGGCAGGCGATTGAGCTGATCCCCGGCAAGACCGAGGGCTGGCTGATGCTGTCCTTCCATGAGAACGTGCCGATGTACTTCAAGGGCGACGGCGACGAGCCCTGCGCGATCTGCCAGGTGAAGCTGTTCGGCCACGCGGAGGAGACGGACTACGCCAACCTGACCGAGGCGTTGACCGACATCCTGCGGGACGAGCTGGAGATTGAATCGGATCGCATCTACATCACCTACCAGGAGATTGACGTGTGGGGCTGGAACGGCGGCAATTTCTGACGCAATAAGCAAATCGGCTGGCGGAGGCGTTTCCCGTCAGCCGTTGCCGTATTCGGACAGCATCAGAGGAACCGCGCATCCTCCACGTCGCCCTCATAGAGCACCCGTTGCCCCTCCTGTGTGACAAGCGTGCACAGGCCCAGCACCGGGTCGGCGGCCAGCAGGCATCCGTCCTGGCTGTCCAGGCGGCGGATCAGCCCGTAATCGCCGGGCATGCGTGAGGCCGGGCCACCGGGCGGCAGGCGGAGCAGCGTTTCGCTGGCGGCGATCCACAGGGTGCCGTCCGCCTCCGCGTGCAGACAACCGGGCAGCCCGGGCCAGGAGGCGACGGTCTCACAGCGGACGGGCGACAGGGCGATGCGGCACAGCACGCAGCGGAGCGCCTCGTCTCCGCAGGCGCACAGCGCGTACAGCGTCCCGCCGCGCCGCGCGACCCGCTGGACGCTGCCCGGACAGCGGATGACCTGCAAGGTCGTCAGTTCCGGCAGGCGGAGCAGCCGCAGCGTACCGTCCATGCCGCCGCAGACCGCCGCGGCCCGGTCGGAGAGCAGGCACACGTCCTGCGGATACACGCCCGCGGGCGACGTGATCAGCGGCAGTCTGCTGCGCGGGTCGAGCAGCGTCAGACAGTCGGTATCGCCGGAAAGGCACAGCACGCCCGCTTCGCAGCGATGCAGCGCCTCGACGCCGCCGTCCAGCGGGAGGAGGCGGCCGTCCAGCCACAGCGCGTGAGCGCGTTCATCCGCTGCCGCGGGCGCGCGGGTATTCCTGACCAGCAGGCTGGGACAGCGGAGCGGGCAGGGCAGCGCGCGCCACGGCGCGCCCGCCCTCGGGGTGTACAGCAGTCCCGCCTCTCCGGCGCAAAGCAGGATGGACATGGCCGACCTCCCTCCTTTCTCTGTTGCTCCAGCGTATGTGATTTCCCCTTCGCGGGTGCAGGAAAAGCGGAGGCGCGCGGCGAATGAAGAAATGTTGGTCTGTCTATTTGTCCGCAAAAGAAACGGAAGGATGAGATACGATGTTTACCTATAAGACGCATGGAACCTGCTCCAGCCAGATTGAGCTGGAAATCAAGAACGGAATCATCACTTACTGCAAGTTCACCAACGGCTGCCGCGGCAACACCGAGGGCCTGGCGCGGATGGTGATCGGCCAGAAGGCGGAGGAGGTCGCCAGCCGCCTGGAAGGCGTACCCTGCCGCGGCGCGACCTCCTGCCCCGACCAGCTGTCCAAGGCGATCCGCGCCTACCAGGACTGATTTTTGACGTATCGACGAAAGGAGCCTTTCCCTTTGGCAGAAACCGAAACAATCGCAGCCTCATTTGAAGAAATGGATTTGTCTGACGAGGTGCTGCGCGCAGTGAAAGACATGGGCTTTACCACGCCCTCGACCGTGCAGGCGCGCACCATTCCGCTGATGATGAGCGGCGCGGACATCAACGCCATCGCCCCTACGGGCACGGGCAAAACCTGCGCCTTCGGCATCCCGATGCTGGAATACATCTCCCTGACGGACAGCCGCGTGCAGGAGATCGTCCTCGCGCCGACGCGGGAGCTGGCGCTGCAAATCGGCGACGAGCTGACCCGCCTGGCCAAGTTCATCAAGGGCGCGCGCATCGCCGTGCTCTACGGCGGACAGCCCATCGTCAAACAAATCAACGCGCTCAAGCGCAAGCCGCAGGTGGTCATCGCCACGCCGGGCCGCCTGCTGGATCATATGAACCGCGGCAACATCCGCCTGGATGCGGTGCACACCATGGTGCTGGACGAGGCGGACGAAATGCTCAACATGGGCTTCGTCAAGGACGTGACCCGCATCATTGAGGCCACGCCGCCTGAGCGGCAGCTCGTGCTTTTCTCGGCGACCACCAATCAGGACGTGCTGACCATCGCCTGGAAGTACCAGCACGAGCCGGTGGAGATTACCGTCGAGGCCACGAAGGAGGATCGCCCGCAAATCGCCCAGTACGTCATCGCCACCGAGCCGAACCGGAAGATTGACCATCTGCTCTACCTGCTGGACGCGGACGTGTACCAGCGGGTGATGATCTTCTGCAACACGAAGTTCATGACGGACAAGCTGACCTCCCGCCTCAAGAAGGAGGGCTACGACGCGGACTGCATCCACGGCGACATTCGTCAAAGTCAGCGCAACGTGGTGATGGACGGCTTTCGCAAGGGCAAGTTCCCTATCCTTATCGCGACGGACGTGGCCGCCCGCGGCATCGACGTCGACGACGTGGAGGCGGTGATCAACTTCGACCTTCCCGGGGAGAACGAATATTACCTGCACCGCATCGGTCGCACGGGCCGCGCCCACAAGCACGGCGTGAGCTTCTCGCTCGTTACCTTCCAGGAGAGCGTGCGGATGGACGAAATTTTGAAGTACATGATTGCCAAGCCGGTGCCGTTGCACTTCGAGGACGAGGTGCTGCGCCAGGAGGACGGCACACCGTTCTTCGAGAACATCTGACAAGCATACAAAAAAAGCGGTGCTGACCGCTTTTTTTGATGCGCTTCATACCGTCAGCGCGACGTCGTCCGGATGGATGTACCGGCTGATCACCCCGGCGAGCGCGTCCGCCGCCTCCGGCGCGTAGCGGGGCGACAGGGCAAGGGTCACATAATCGTAGGGCGCGTCGGCGTGGAAGTCGCGGTAATCATCGTAGACGTGGAAGGGGATGACCGGCTCCGGGCCATTTTGACCCTCGAACATCCGGGAGGTGAAGGAGCGGAGCTGAATGCGCGCGCCGTCCTCCGGGAGCGTCAAGTCCGCCGGGATGTCGGGCCGGGAGCGGGGATTGCGCACGTTGTCCAGCGAGGCGATCCGGCGCAGGGCGAGGGCGAAAAGCAGGTAGTTCGCCTCGTCCAGCTTCTTCTGCTGATAGTAACGGGGCAGGTTCAGCCGACGCGCCACGGGCATCGAAAGCACGTTGTAGAGCACAAAGCCCGGGCCGGGATAGCCGATGCCCAGGTCGCTGTGCGCGTCCACATGGGTGACGTGGAAGGGCGCGTCGAGCCGACCGGCGGCGATGAGCGCCTCCCAGTAGCACAGCGCTTTGTCATGGGTGTCAAACACCAGACCGGGAAGCGGCTTGTCCGTCCGCAGTCCGCACTGGCGTTCCAGAAAGTCCACAACCTGCGCTTCCGGCCACGGCTCGTGCCCGGCAAGCGGCGGTCGCTCGCCCGGCTCGGCCAGCGGACAGCAGTCCGCCAGAAAGAAGTCCAGGTCAATATCCAGCACGCGCGTCACGGCGGTTCCTCCCATGCTCAGTCCCCGAGCGCTTCCTGAAGCACCTGCATATTTTGCCGCATCACGGTTTCGTAGTAGTCGAGGGGCACGTCCTCCTCCGGGCCGGTCACGACGGGGTCAAGCGTGTACACCGGCGCGCCGGTTTCCCGGGAGATCGTTTGCGCGGCGATGTCCTCATACTGCGGCTCCACAAACAGCGGCGGCGCGCCCAAACCGCGAACCAGCTCGACCAGCTCGCCCATTTTGGCCGGGGAGAGCGCGTCGCCCGGCTCGCGGGTGATGACTGCCGCGACGTTGAGGCCGTAGGCCTCCGCGAAGTAGGGGAACGCCTCGTGGAAGGTCACGATGTCCTTGCGGGGCAGGTCGCGCAGCCCGGCTTGCAGCTCCTCGTCCAGGACGGACAGGCGGGTCGCATACGCGTCCCGATTGGCGGCAATCGCGTCGGCGTGGGTCGGCAGCGCGGCCATCAGCCCCGCCGCCAGGTTGTCCACCATCTGCCGGGCGTTGGACGCGTCCAGCCACACATGAGCGTTCATCTCGCCGTGCTCCTCGTCGGCCATCAGCTCAATGCCCTCCGACGCGTCCACCACCGGCAGCGCCGGGAACGTGTCAAACACGTTCGACAGGTAGCCCTCCATGCCTGCGCCGTTGATCAGAAACACGTCCGCCGCCGAAAGCGCCTTCATGTCGCCGGTTTGCAGCTGATAGTCGTGCAGGCAGCCGGTGGTCGGCGCGGCCAGACAGCGGACGGCGACGTCCGGCAGGCCGTCTGTCAGGTTCAGGGCGAACAGGTAGATCGGATAAAACGAGGCGACGACCGTTTCCGCCAGCGCGCACACGGGTAAAAGCGCCAGCAGAACGGCCAGGGACAGGGTAAACAGCTTTTTCTTCATCGGATGATTTCCTTTCTTGGGATCGTTCAGGCGGTGCGGTCGGCAATAATACGTTCCAGCAGCGCTTTTTCTTCAACGGACATGGCCGCGGCATACTTTGCCAGCAGCACCCGCATCGCGCTCAGCGAGCCGGCGCGCATGGCGTGCTCCCGCAGCGCCTCGCCATTGGCAGGGCTGACGACAAGCGCGTCCAGCAGCGCATACAGCGCGTCGTCGGCTATCTCCGGGATCGTCTCCAGGCGGACGCGCACCGTGCGTCCGTCGTCCAGCGCGACGGCCATGCCCGGCCCCAACAGGCCGAACAACTCGCTGAACAGCCGGTTGGACAGCGCCTCCGACAGATTGGACAGGCTGCCGCCGTAGGGCGTGTAGCCGCGCAGAATGCCGGTCAGCGCCTCCGGCACGGCGGTTCCGTCCACAATCGCGGAACCGAGATGCGGGCGCAGCACGTCCCGCACCCGACTGAGCTTCACCGGCACGCCCATGGCGACGCCTCCCATCCATTCCATTCCGCTTGCCTGTTTCGACATCCCGGGGGCTAAATCCTGCCTTCAGGGCCGGACGGTCAAGAGGCCAAAAAGTTTTTTTGAAGAGAAAATGAATAAAAAGGGATTGCGGTGCATAAATCCGGGCGGCGCTTCGCAGGTTTTGTGGTAAAGGAGAAGCGAAACACAAGAGATTGAAAAAAGTTATCAACAGCCCGACGAAATGTATGCACGGACAAAAGCTGCCATTTCTCTTGATATTTCAGCGGTTTCATGGTATGATGATTCCTGTCGAAGGAAAACGGAAGGTTTTCCACAGGGGAGTTATCCACAGGCTCACGGACCGGAAGGGACGTGCGCTTTTTTCACCGGTTATGATCCTTCATGCACGCCGGAAGGGCGCGAATGAAATGCGTTGCGGAGGATGAAGCGTCGGATGGACATGAAAGAGCTTTGGGAGAAGGCCTGCGAGCTGCTCAAAACCGAGATGAACCCCGTCTCCTACAAGACGTGGATCGGGGACAACCTGACCCCCGTGGCGCTGGAAGGCGACACGCTCGTTTTGCGCATCACGATCGAGAATCTGAAGCAGATGGTGATGAACCACTATCTGCCGCGGATCAGCGACAGCCTGACGCGGGTAGCCGGCAGAAAAATAGACGCGGAGGTGCTCACGGCGGCGGAGCTGAAAAGCCGCGCGGCGGACACGTCGGCCGCGGCGGCCAAGCCCCTGGGCGGGAGCGCGGTGCAGCTCAATCCCAAGTACACCTTCGACACCTTTGTGGTGGGCAGCGGCAACCGGTTTGCCCACGCGGCGTCCCTGGCCGTGGCGGAAGCGCCGGCGGAAGCGTACAATCCGCTGTTCATCTACGGCGGCGTCGGCTTGGGCAAGACGCACCTGATGCACGCCATCGGCCATCATGTGCAGCAGCAGTATCCGGACAAGACGCTGCTCTACACCACCAGCGAGAGCTTCACCAACGAGCTGATCGCGGCCATCCAGAACAAGAGCAATCAGGAGTTCCGCTACCGCTTCCGAAACGTGGACATCCTGATGGTGGACGATATTCAGTTCATCGGCGGCAAGGACGCGACGCAGGAGGAGTTCTTCCACACCTTCAACGCGCTCTACACTGCGGGCAAGCAGATCATCCTCACCAGCGACCGTCCGCCGCAGGACATCGCGCTGTTGGAGGAGCGGCTGCGCAGTCGGTTTGCCAGCGGACTGATTGCCGATGTAAAGAAGCCGGACGTGGAAACCCGGATGGCCATCCTCCGCGAAAAGGCGCGGCGGGAGCGGATCGACGTGAGCGACGACATTTTGCAGCTGATCGCCGATCGGGTGGACAGCAACATTCGAGAGCTGGAGGGCAGCCTGACCCGATTGGCGGCCTACGCGAGCCTGGCGGGCAAGGAAATCAGCATGGAGCTGTGCAGGGAAGCGCTGCATGAGACGCTGGAACCGCCCAAGAAGCGCATGATCACCGCGGAGATGATCATGCAGACGGTGTGCGGCTATTATGGTTTGCAGGTGGAGGACATGATCCGCCCCACCAGGCGGAGGGAAATCACCGTGCCCCGGCAGGTCGCGATGTTCCTCACGCGGGAGCTGACCAACATGAGCCTGCCCCAAATTGGCAAGGTGTTCGGCAACCGCGATCATACCACCGTGCTCTACGCCTGCAACCAGATCGAGAGCGGCATCAAGATGAACGCCTCGACGGCCAACAACGTGCGGGACATTCGGAACCTGATCACCGAAGGGAAATAAATGGTTTTCTCTGTCCGCCCGGTTGCGCCCGAGCGGATTTTTGGCTATAATGGACATACCTCATGGAAAAGTTTGCCGCGAAGGAGGAACCGCCTATGTCGTCCGTGCATGAGCACCATTTGCCCAATGGCATGACGCTGCTGTGCTGCCACCAGGATCACCTGCATTCCCTGGCCTTCGGGCTGTACCTGCGGGGCGGCGCGCTGTATGAGAACAAGACCACGCAGGGCGTCTGCCATCTGTTGGAGCATCTGTGCTTCCGCGGTCTGGGCGGGCTGGACGAGGACGGGCTGAACCGCATCCTGGACAAGCTGGGCGCGGATCTGGACGGCGCGACGTACCCGGAGGGCATCGTTTTTCAGATGCGAACCCATCCGCGGTATTTTGACGATGCGCTGTCCCTGTTCTTGCGCTTTTTCGACGATACCGGCTGGACGCAGGAGCAAATCGACGCGGAGAAGGAGGTCGTCCTCCGGCAGATTGAGGCCGAGGAGGAGGACTTCGACGAGACAGTGAACCGCCGCTTCCGTCAAACAACGGCCGGTGGGTTCGCCGTAATGGGCACGGAGGAATCCGTCCGCGCCTTTTCCCGGCAAATGCTGCACCGCTGGCGGCGACTGGTGTTTCAGCCGCAGAACGCCTGCCTGTGCCTGACGGGCAACTTCTCTCCGGCAATGGAGGCCGCTGCGGTGGAGGCGCTGAGCGAGCTGGCGAATGAGACGGACGAGCCGCCCTTCTCTCAGGCGGTGCCGCTGGGATTCTGTATGCGGGACAGCCGCAGTGATCTGGTAACGGAGCAGGAGGGCGGGCAGGCGCAGGTGCACCTTGCCTTCGACCTCGACGACGACCGGGTCTTTCCCCTCGTGCGGGACGTGCTGTGCGCCGTCACCGGCGGCAACGACAGCTCGCTGCTGTTTCAGACGCTGCGGGAGGACATGACGATGGTGGCGGAGATCGACTCGGCCATCGAGAGCCTGGGGATGTTCCAGCGCCTGGTGATCCGCTACGACGTGCGGCAGGAATACCTGGCTGAGAGCCTGCGCAAGGTATTTGAGCTGCTGCATCGGCTGTGCCTGTACGTTCGCCCCGTGCGCCTGACGCAGACGCGCACGCAGTTTACGGAAAATCTTGTTTTTTATCAGGACGACGTGTGGAGCATGAACGAGCTGATGGGCTGGAGCTGGATGGCGGACGATCTTTCCCGCGCCGATCTGGACGCGAAGCGACTCATGTTTGACGACCTGACCTGCGAGGACTTGCTGGACGCGGCGCAGTGCATTTTCCGTCCGGAAAACCTGACGATCTCCATCGAGCGGGATCCGGCCGCGGCGACGGAGGACATGAAGGCCCTGCTGATAGAGCTGCGGGGAATGCTGGCCTGATGAGGGCAACGATACCAAACGAAAGGATTCGCCATGCCGGAGGAAATTTATGAGGTAATCGCCCTGGGTGCGCGATACTGGTTTGTCCTGCTGGGCGGGCTGATTGTGTGGCGGTCTTTCCGCTGGCTGCGCAAGGATCGCCGGGCCAAGCATCGTCGGCTGCGCCAGTTGCCGGACGCGGGCATGGTCGGGGAAATGGTGGTGCTTGCCGGCTCGGACGAGCTGCCGGAGGGCATGACCGTTCCGGTGCCCCGGGAGGGCACCCTTGGTTTTGTGCGCACCTGCGACATGGTGGTGCCGGTGGAGGGCGTGGCGAAGCGTCACCTCGATTTTTCCTTCCGCAACGGCGTGGGGTTGGTGGTGTATCCGTGGCGCGGCTGCGCCTGCGTGGTGGACGGTCAGCGCCTGACGTGCCGCGACCGCTGCTCCCGGTATCCGATGCACCACGGCTCCCGACTGGAAATCGGGGACGCGGTGCTTCGCCTGCGGGTGTTCGCGGGCCTTGAAACTGCGCGGAGCGTGACGCTGCTGCCCGATCTTCCGGAGGAGCCGCGGGAGCAGTCCGCCCCCGCGTGGCCCGAGGAGGGAGCGGCGTATGGCGCCCCGGCGGGCGGCTATCCGCCCTATGGCCCGCAAGGCGCGTATCCGCCCTGCGATCCGGCGGGCTATCCGAACGTCTGCCCGCCCGGCGTGCCCATGGGGTCGTGTGTTCCGCCGCCGTATCCGGTGCAGAATCAGCCGCCATACCCGGCGCAGCCCTGGGAGTGGCAAGGGGATGGAACACCGTATCCGCCGCCGAAGGTTCCAGCGGCGTGGCAGCCGGATCGCGACCCGTTTGGAAGGGGGCGCGAGGAATGAGAAGGAATCACAAGGCGCGGCGCGATGCGCGCGACCGTCGCAGCCGCCGCGCCCAGCGGCGGGATCCGGGCCGGATGCTGTCCAGCGCGGTCATGCTGTTTTTCTTCAGCGCGTTTCTGCTGCTTGCGCTGCGCGATTTGGCCTGGCAGGGCTTTGCGCTGGCCGCCGCCGTGCCGGTGATGATCTGGCTGGGGACGAACCTGCTGCCGCATCTGTTTCCGGCGGACAAGCTGCTGCTGTCGCTGACCAACTTCCTGTGCGCGCTGGGCGTGCTGGTGCTCTACGACACCAATCCGGCCTACGCCTACCATCAGGCGATGTATTACGGCGTGGGGCTGGCGGCGATGGTGGTGTGCATCTATCTGGTGCGGCTGGTGCGTCACTGGCGGGTGATGGCGCTGCTGCTGTACCCGGTGTCGCTGGCGCTGCTGGTACTGCCGCTGGTCATCGGTCGGGAGACGAACGGCGCGAAGAACTGGTTCTACATCGGCTCGCTGTCGGTGCAGCCCAGCGAAATCGTCAAGCTGAGCCTGCTGGTGATCATCAGCTATTACATGAGCCGCCGCAGGATGCTGCCGTGGCTCATCTTTGCCGTGGGCTGCCTGGGCATCCTGATGCTCCAAAAGGACTTGGGCACGGCGCTGATGTACTACGGCGTGACGCTGCTGCTGTACTACGCCTCCTCCTCCAACCTGCTGATGACGGGCTTGGGCCTGCTGGGCGGCGCGGGCGCGGCGGTTGTGGGCTACAAGCTCTTCGCTCATGTGAAGAAGCGCGTCGCCATCTGGCGCAATCCCTGGATTGATTACGACAACGCGGGCTTTCAGATTGTGCAGGGGCTGATGGCGATTGCCAGCGGCGGCCTGCTGGGCGTCGGGCTGGGGCTTGGCTCTCCCAAAACGATTCCCGTTTATCATACAGACTTCATCTTCGCCGTCATCTGCGAGCAGTTCGGAGTGCTGTTCGGACTGTTCGTGCTGCTGATGTACGTCGCGCTGATCTGGCGCGGCGCAACCACCGCGATGGCGGCGCGCACCAGCTTCCACGGCCTGCTGGCGATGGGCGCGACGATGCTCATCGGGCTGCAAACGTTCGTGATCATCGGCGGGGTGATCAAGCTCATTCCGCTGACCGGCGTGACAATGCCCTTCGTCAGCTATGGCGGCACATCGCTGGTATCGAGCCTGTGCCTGATCGGGTTGATTCAGGGCGTGGCGAGCGTGAACGAGGATAACCTGAAAGAGGATATGCGTCTGGCGACGCTGGGCGGTCAGGAGGGCGAAATATGAAGCAGCAGCGGCTGAATTTCAAGCTCCTGGCGCTGATCCTGTTTGGAATGTTCCTGCTGCTGGCGGTGTACGGCGGCTACTCAATCCTGACCTATGGCAACCGGTGGTTCTCCTCCAGCCGCAACCCGCGGGTGCGGGCGCAGAAGGAGAACGTTGTCGCGGGGGACATTCTCGACCGCAACGGCGTAACGTTGGCCTCGACCAACGACGGCGAGCGGGTATATCAGGCGGACGAGGCCGCCCGACGCGCGGTGGTGCATCTGCTCGGCGACGCGCAGGGCCAGGTGTCCAACGGTGTGGAGACTTTCCAGACGAGCTACCTGTACGGCTTTCAAACCTCGCTGCCGGAGCGCATCTCGAGTCTGTTTCGGGGGGAAACCCGCCGGGGCGACAATGTGACGCTGACCATCGACAGCCGGCTGTGCACCGCCATGGCCGCGGCCTTCGACCAGCATGACAAGACCCGAGGAAAGCGTGGCGCGGCGGTGGTGCTCAACTACCGCACCGGCGAACTGCTGGGCATGACGAGCCTGCCGAGCTTTGATCCGCTGAACATTACCGCCCAAACGTTGGCTGACCCGGGCCAGCCCTTCTGGAACCGGGCGACCCAGTCGGTCTTTCCGCCGGGCAGCGTGTTCAAGCTGATTACGGCCTCCTCGGCGCTGGAAAACATCCGGGGCGTAACGGAGGCGGAGCTGCCCTGCACCGGCGGCTTGACGGTGGACGGGCAGGCCATCCGCGACTTTGGCGGCGCGTCCCACGGCGCGGTGACGCTCCGGCGCGCGCTGACGGTCAGCTGCAACAACGCCTTTGCGTCCCTGGCGCTCAGCCTGGGGGACGAGGCGCTTCGCAAAACCGCGGAGGACTTCGGCTTCAATGACAACTTTCTGTTCCGCGATCTGGTGGTGGAAAACAGCGTCTACCCCACAAAGAATCGCACGAACTTCGAGATTGCGACGTCCGGCTTCGGCCAGTCGGCCATTGTGGCCTCGCCGATGCACCTGTGCATGGTCGGCGCGGCGATTGCCAACGGCGGCGTGATGATGGAGCCGCGCCTGCTGCGGGATGTGAGCAGCTATGCGGGCGTACAGCGGGTGACGCTGCAAAGCAGGGAATACCGCACCGCGCTGACCGCCGCTCAGGCGGAGACGATCAGCGGCTATATGCAGGCTGTGGTCAAGAGCGGTACCGGCTCCCGCGCGGCGGTGGACGGCCTCGACGTGCGCGGCAAGACCGGCTCCGCCGAGAGCAGCGTGGACGGGAAGGACGTTACCTACGGCTGGTTCGTGGGCTTTCTGCGCGAGGACGATCTGCCCTTTGCGGTTTGCGTGCTCGTGGAGGACATTGCGGACGGGGATGGCGGCGGCAGCACGGCTGCGCCGATCGCCGCGGACATTTTCCGGTATTTAAAAACGCATCCGTCGCTGGTGACCCAGTGAACAGGCGATGAGGCGATAAGCAGAAAAAGGGGTGAAGGATCATGCAATTGCTGCGGCGGATCATCGCGCGGATGAAGGCGAAGCTGAGCCAGTCCGTCATGGACGATCAGAAGCGGCAGGACATCCTGTTCAACAGCGTCAATCTCATCATGGGCGCGGTTTCTCTGATCATGTCCGTGGTGAACATCTTCACGCAGAAGTACCTGTTGCTGTGCGCCACGCTGCTGTTTACCATCGCTTGTGGCGTCAACGCGTGGGGAGGTCATCGGGGCGGGCGCAGCGCAGCTGTCACCAAGCACTGCTTCCTGTTCGAGATCATACTGCTGTGTATGTTCTTCTGCATCTCCGGCACGCCGGAAGGGTTCAGCGCGCTATGGACGTGTTTCATCCCCTCCTTCACGATCATGCTGCTGGGAGAGCGGAAGGGCAGCCTTTTTTCCATCCTGGTGTTCGCGATGGTGGCGTTCCTTTTCTGGCTTCCGGCAGGTCAGTCGCTGCTGCGATATGAGTACACCGCATCGTTCATGCTGCGCTTTCCGATGCTGTATCTGGCGTTCTATGTGATGTCCTTCTTCATGGAGACGGTTCGGCTGGAAACGCAGCGCCAGCTGAAGGAATTGGAGACGAAATACCAGTACCTGTATAATCACGACGCGCTGACCGGCATCAGCAACCGCTACGGCTTCAATGAAAACCTGGCGCGGCAAATGAACGCCAGCGGCGAGGAGCAGCTGGCCCTGCTGATGCTGGATATTGACGGCTTCAAGCAAGTGAACGATCGTTACGGCCACGACAACGGCGACCGGGTGCTGCGCAGCGTGGCGGAAATGCTCCGAGGCGTTGTGCGCGACGAAAGCTGCGTCAGCCGGTGGGGCGGCGAGGAGTTCACGGTGCTCCTGAGCGGCGATGTGGACGCGCCCGCGTTGGCGGAGCAGATTCGCCAGGCGATCGAGGAGCGGGACATTTCCCTGCCGGATCGAACCATCCGGATTACCGCCAGCATCGGCGTGGCAGTGGCGCGGGACAAGCGCCGCTTTTCGCCGGAGCGCCTCGTCAGCGCCGCGGACGACTGCCTCTACGAAGCGAAGCATTCCGGCCGCAACCGGGTAATCAGTACGGAGCTGTAACCGTGCCGCGGCAGACAGCACATGAAACCGCCTAAACCACAAACAAGCGCCGTGCCTTCCGTTTGGAAAGCACGGCGCTTTTGCGTTGTGTTTGATGGATGATGGCCTTATTGCGCCACGAAGGTGTAGCCGTTCTCCACGGCCCATGTTGCCGCGTAGGAACCGGCGGGGGCGTGGACGGTGGTCAGGTTTTCGCACAGATCAAAGGCGTAAGCTCCGATTTCCGTCAGGCTGGCCGGGAAAGTGATGCTGCCGGAGAGGCCGGAACACCAGCAGAAGGCATGTCTACCAATTTTGGTCAGCTTGGACGGGAAGACAAGGCTGCCGGAGAAACCGGAGCATCCCTCAAAGGCGATGTCTCCGATGGAGGTCAGTCCGGCCGGGAAAGTGAGCTTGCCGGTGAAGCCACAGTGCTCAAACGACTGATCGCCAATGGTGGTCACACCGGCAGGCAGGGTCAGTGTGCCGGTAAGGCCGGAGCAATAGCCGAAAGCATAGTTGGCAATTTCGGTCAGTTCGGTCGGCAGGGACAGACTGCCTGTGAAGCCGGAGCAGCTGTTGAAAGCACCCTCGCCGATCTTGGTCACCTTGGACGGCAGGGACAGCTTGCCTGTGAAACCGGAGCAGCCGGAGAAAGCGTATTCCCCAATTTCGGTCACACTGGACGGCAATGTCAGCGTACCGTTGAAGCCGGAGCATTCCTTGAAAGCGCCGCCCTCAATGACAGTTAGCTTGGACGGCAGGGATAGACTGCCTGTGAAGCCGGAACAGCACTCGAAGGCCTGGAAACCAATCTGGGTCAGCCTGGACGGCAGGGACAGCGTGCCGGTGAAGCCGGAGCAGCCGGAGAAAGCCTGTGAGTCAATTTCGCGTAGGCTGGACGGCAGGGACAGCGTTCCGGTGAGACCGGAGCAGCCATAGAAGGCATCGAAGCCAATGGTCGTTATGCTGCTGGGAAGGGTCAGCGGGCCGGTGATGTCGCTGCGATGGTAGAAGGCTTTTTCGTAAATTTGCGTGACGGGATAGCCGCCCAGCGTCGCGGGGATGTTCAAGCCCTGGTTCAATACTGTGCCGACGTATCCCGACACAATGGCGCTGCCGTTTTCGATGATGTAGCGGAAGCCGTTTTCCTCGCCGGACTCAATGGCGCGAATCCACTCGCTGTCCGCCTGGGAGAAGGTGCCGTCTTTTGCCATGAGGTACAGGCGGCCAAAGAATGCGGTGCTATTCGGATAGTCATCAGGTTTCAACTGGAATACTCCCATCGTGAGAATGCTATAGGTTCCGCCATACTGCTGCTCAATCTGCTCTGCAGTTAAGCGGAAGGAACTCAGATCCTGCCACTGATTGTCGTAAACGTGGAACTCAACCCACGCCATATCGGACGGCCCGTTGCCACCCTGTAAGTCCGGATAAAAACAGATGTACGCATTGTTTCCGGGAAGGAAGCTGTAGTCAGTGGCTGTCAGCTCTGTTACTCGCAGCGAGTTGGTTTTAACGACATTCACCCACCCGCTATCCGCCGAGGAGCTGGTGCCGTCCTTCGCCACAAAACACACCCGGGCGAAGAACGAGGTGCAGTTCGGGTAGTCGTCGGCCTTGAACGGAAGCTTTGCGCTGCGGAAGTCGTCAGCGCCAAAGTCCCACGGCGTATACTGGGCGGCTGTCACGACGTTCCAGGTGTTGTCGAACACATAGAACTCCATATACGCCATCTCGCCGGTGCCCGCATACGTCGGCGCGAAGTAGACCGTCTCGCCGCTCCCGGCGGTGCAGGAAGCGCGATCCGGCGTGAGCGCCGTCACTTGCAGCGGGTTGTCCACGACCTTCACCCACCCGCTATCCGCCATGGAACTGGTGCCGTCCTTCGCCACGAAATACACCCGGGCGAAGAACGAGGTGCAGTTCGGATAGTCGTCGGCCTTGAACGGGAGCTTCGCGCTGCGGAAGCCGTCAGCGCCAAAGTCCCACGGCGTATATTGCGCGGCTTTCACGACGTTCCAGGTGTTGTCGAACACATAGAACTCAAGGTACGCCA
>CAZRLM010000052.1:12903-16559 GCA_964600835.1 uncultured Oscillospiraceae bacterium | reverse complement strand
TACCGCAAATGTCACATCATCCTCAAAAGGAATTGCACAAATCTGCTCCAATGCACTGCGGATTGCTTCCGGCGTCAGGGGCAGATTTTTCAATGTAGTGTCCAAATCCATCGTTGCCCGATTGTCAAGCCCGACGATGGCAGTGACCAGCATACCACCCTTCAAGACAAATTTCTCTTTATATTCGGAAGCTGAGAGACGGACTAGCAGTCGCTCAAACATATAATTCTGCAAAATCACCTGCGCCGGGATGTTTTTCTTTTTGGCAATGTTGCGGATCTTTGCTTTCAAACTCATTGCATTGCTCACAGGAGCACCTCCAGATACTGACGCAGGACATTCGCCACACGCATTTGTTTTGCGTAGGTGTTTAGTTTATTCAAATTCTTTTTGGGGTTCGCAGAGTACAACTTCAGCGCCGCAAGAAATGTCTCGGTTCCCAATTTGTTTCGGCTACGGATCACATCGCAGATGGTGCGTTCCAAATCATAGCATGGGACGAGATTACCGGAAGGCGTTTCTAACTCGGTCTTGCCAAGATCAAACAACTCCGGTTTGATGTAATATACCTTGCATTCGGACTTAATCGCTGCGGAAGGAATACAACCCGACGGTGCAGTGATTGTATGCTCAAACGGTGTCCGGTCAGAAATGCCATGAAGATACAATGCAGTTTCGTGAGAAAAGATGATATTTTCGGAACGCTTGCTGATGGACAGTAGCTCGTCCTGTATATCATCGGGGAGAATGTATTGACCTTTTACTATGCGATGGATTTTTTCTTCTTTGCATAACTTATAAAGCATCGCCTTGGAAATGCCATGCTGTGTCGCAACTTTTGTTTCAATGATACCGCCATTCTCTTTTGCAATAGCAGTGAGTTCAATCATGAAATCCATGCGCTCACCTCGCTTATAATAATTCAATAATATTATATCCGCAATTACGACCGTAGTCAATGGGCTTGAGAGGCAATTCTGAAAATATTTACAAACAAATTACGACTGAAGTCAACTCCTCTTTGCCCGTTACCACAACAGAACAGCCGTGGATGCGCTATGTCCTTGCTTATTACACCAATGTGCATAAAGGAAATGAGACATCTCCGAATTCTGACCGCTGTAGGAGAGTCAATATGCACTATTCTTTATAACTTCGGATGCAATCTACTTCATCTGCAAAAGGAGTTTTATTGGACGCAAAAATATGCTATAATTATTTTTGGAATTTTGGACCAATTCAGCATTTATTTTGTCGAATAAATATAGAGACATTTCTCTCTAGAAAGGAGGCAATGAAAAATGCCAATACACTTAATAAGACGAGACGGCTCGGTCGCGCTGTTTCGCAACTCGGAATATCTTCCGTTTTACTATTTTATCCCAAAGAGCATTCTGCAAAAATGCGGAGCCGAGCTGAACGCAATTCCACGCAATCCCCGAATGATTTTCACGAATCGTGCAGCTTGCGAGTTCATCGAAAGCGATCTCTTTCTGCTGCTCATTATTGACGCCACAGCCTATCGGCATTGAAACCGCCAAACGAATGTGGGGAGCAAACTATGAAGTGGTCATTACCACCCACCTGAATACAGGTAATCTGCACAATCATTTTGTAGTCAATTCTGTTTCCTTTAAGACGGGCAGGAAGTTTGAAAACCACATCCGTGACCATGTGGAGCTGCGGCAGATCTCCGATGCGGTCTGCCAAGAACACGGTAAGTCCGTAATCCCCTTTACGCACTTTTATGGGAATAAGAAATCGTATTGGATTCAGAAGTCCGGCAAACTCACGCACCGGGATATGTTGCGGCGAGATATGGATGAAGCCCTTGCGGTAACAACCAACACCAAAGACCTTGAATACTACCTGAAATGCCTGGGCTACCGGTTTGAGCGAGATTTCTATTACGAACACCCATCCATTATCGCTGACGGGTGGCAGCGGGCCGTCCGTATAGACGGCTTGGGAGAACGCTTTATCAAGGAAAAGATACGGGAACGGCTGATTAAAAACCAGCGTGACCCTGCCCTGTATGCAATCGACTATCCCGTGTACAAGCGAAAGCCGCTGCTTCTGATCGAATATCAAATACGGCAGTATGAGCGAAAGGGCACGGTGCAGTTGTTGTTTGAGATTTTTATCGACCTCCTAAAACTTTGCGTCGGCGACAACATTCAACAAGCCGAAACCCGTCCGTTGTCTCCGGCAATGCGGGCAGAGGTGCGGAAGCTCGACGAGTATTTGGCGGATTACAAGCTGTTGTGCGACAACAAGATTGATACCAGCGAACAGCTGATCCTCTTCCGCAATGACTTGACCGCCAAAATCTCCGAGCTTGAGGACGAGCGTTCTGCGATCCGCAATAGAATTCGCCGTGCGAAAACGCCGGAAGAAGATGCGGTGCTGAAAGAACAGGCAAAGGAAATCACCAAACAAATATCGCCCCTGCGAAAGCAACGGCAGTCTTCCATGCGAATCCTTGAAAGGAGCATCCCGACGATTGAAGGCTTGCTTGAAAAGGAGCGCCAGATCGAAATAAAACACAACAATCTGACTAAAAAGAAAGAGCGAGGTTATGAACGATGAAAAATGTAAAAAAGAATATACCAATCAGCAGCCTGCACCCCTTTGAGGGACACCCCTACAAGGTGCAGGACAATGAGGAAATGGAGCGCCTTGCCGAGAGCATCAAGCAGCACGGCGTTTTATCTCCCATCATTGTCCGACCGAAAGAGAACACGGCAGATGAATATGAGATTATATCCGGTCACAGGCGGGTTATGGCGAGCAGAAAGGCAGGAATCAGCGAAATCCCTGCCTTAATTGTTTCCCTTGACCGTGATGCGGCGGCTATCGTACTGGTTGACAGCAACCTCCACCGTGAGCATATTCTGCCCAGCGAAAAAGCCTTTGCTTACAAGATGAAAGCGGAGGCCTTGGCCCATCAGGGATATAGGGCAGATTTAACTTCGGACCAACTTGGACCGAAGTTGACGGTTGAAATGGTTTCCGAAAACGACAGCGCCTCTCAGGTGAAGCGCTATATCCGCCTGACAAACCTGATCCCCAAACTGCTCCAATATGTGGATGACGGCAAAATCGCCTTCACTCCTGCCGTTGAGCTTTCCTATCTGAATGAGCAGGATCAGCGTGATTTGCTTGAGCAAATGGAAATCAACGATTGTACGCCGTCACTCTCGCAGGCTTGCCGCCTTAAGAAGATGAGTGGCGAACAGGGCCTGACACCTGAAATCGTTGCCGCCGTGATGAGCGAGGAAAAGGCAAACCAAAAAGAAATGTTCAAAGTGCCCATGGAGCGCATACGCAAGTTTGCCCCCAGAGGTGATACAAAGGATGTTGAGGATTTTGTGCTGAAGGCCTGCGAGCATTACCGCAAGTACCTCAACCGTCAGAGAGATGCGAGATAAGGAGGTCAATCATATGATACAAAAAATCAATTTTAATGACTGTGTGGCGATTCGTGGGATGGGGCGAGTTGATGAAACTCGCCCCATTGATTTACGGGAATATGTCATCCCAAACAGCAAAACGCTCCGTGCCAGAGCTTTCCCAATTATGCCGATTCCCCAAAAGATTTGCGTGTCAGATAAAATCGGAAGGACTGTTTATGATGTTACCGCTAATTTCGATAT
>CAZRLM010000052.1:0-12893 GCA_964600835.1 uncultured Oscillospiraceae bacterium | reverse complement strand
ATATGAACGGCAAGCACTCTATTCTACAGCAGTTCAAAGAACTGATTTTAGCGCAATCGCAGAATTGATACCGTGTACCGGACATTGTATGATGGCTATGCCTAATATGCAATGCTCGGCTTACACAGAAAGGAGTTTATTATGGCAAAGAAACAAGCCGAGAACAATGTTAAGATCACTGCTCTTTACTGCCGTCTTTCCCAAGATGACGGGCGTGACGGTGAGAGCAACAGCATTTCCAACCAGAAGGCAATCCTGTCTCAATACGCCAAAGAACACGGATACCTTCACCCTGAGTTCTTCGTAGACGACGGCATATCGGGTACAACCTTTGACCGTCCCGGGTTCAAGCGTATGCAGCAGATGGCGGAAAACGGCGAAATCAGCACAATTATCGTGAAAGACTTGTCCCGTTTCGGCAGAGAAACGATTGAGATGGGTAGGCTGACGCAGGTCGTTTATCCGTCTCTTGGGATCACCTTTATCGCTATTCAGGAGAATGTGAATACAACCAAGGGCACAGGACTGGAAATGATGCCATTCTACAATATTTTTAACGAGTGGTACGCTGAACAGACAAGCAAAAAGATAAAGGCGGTTTGGAAGTCGAAAGCGGAAAACGGTGAGCGAGTGTCTCCCGCCGTTCCCTACGGGTATATGAAGTCTCCTGACAATCCGAAGCAATGGATCATTGATGCGCCTGCGGCAAAGGTTGTCCGGCATATCTTTGAACTGTGCCTTGCGGGACTTGGGCCGATGAAAATCGCAAGGCGGTTAGAGGATGAACAAATCGTATGTCCTACGGAGCATTACTACAGGGAAGGCATTAAGCCTTCCAACCCAAGACCGCAGGATCCGTATAGATGGGATCAGACAACCGTAAGGCACATCCTTGAAAACCGCCAGTACACCGGATGTACCGTCAATTTCAAAAGCACATTCGTCAGCTTCAAGGTTAAGAAAAAGGTTCACATTCCGGAAGAAGAATGGCAGATCATTCCGAACACACAGGAAGCGATTATTGATGAAGACACTTTTGAAAGAGTGCAGGAGCTCAGAAAGCATCGTCGCAGAAATACGGCAACAGGAAAAACGAGTATGTTTTCAGGGCTACTCTACTGTGCAGACTGCGGCTCCAAGTTGTACTACTGTGCTTCCAAAAGTATCAAAGACGGGCAAGAGTTTTACCGCTGCTCACAGTACAAGGAAAACCGTGGCTCCTGCACCATCCACTTTATCCGTGATTCCGTGCTGAAAGAACTGGTGCTTGATACCATACAGAAGGTGGCAAAATATGTGCAGGAATTTGAGCCGGTCTTCCTCTATCTTTTTGCAAAGCAGAATACGCTGGGGAGAGAAACAAGTATCCGCAACATGAAGCAAGGGATTGAAAAGTCCAAGCACCGCATCAAGGAGCTTGATATGCTGATCGAGCGAATTTACGAGGACAATGTGCTTGGAAAGATTTCCGATGACCGCTTCTGCCGTATGTCTGCGAACTACGAAAAAGAGCAAAATGAACTGCTCGCCGCAGTTGAACACGATGAGCTAGCTGTCCAAAAAGCGGAACAGGAAAAGATCGATTTAAAGGTTTTTCTTGAGGCAATCCGTGAGTGTACTGATTTGAAAGAACTGACACCCACCGTTGTGAACACTTTGATCAAGCGGATTGAAGTTCACAACAGCGCAAAGGGCGAAGATGGTTTAAAGCATGTTCCCATCGATATTTCTTTTACCGCCGTTGGAATTATCAATATCCCAACCGAGAAGGAACTGATTGCGGCGATGGAAGAAATGAGAGAAAACCCGCTGAAAATCGCTTGAAATAAGGAAAACGGTGCAACCCTCACAGGCTACACCGTATCCTACATAGCGACTGTCCTTTAGAGTACGACTCTAAGGGCGCGGAACTTTTTTTGTATCGGCAGATGGAACCGGCGCCCCGCGTCACAGCAGGGAAGCGGCGGCCCGGTCGAGCAGGAAGATCGTGTTCGGGTGCGCGCGGAGAATGGAGGCCTGCACCTGGGGCGTGATGTCGCCGTGCGTGGCGCGGGCGATCGCGTCCGCCTTGTTCGCGCCGGTGGCGATCAGCACCACCTGCCGGGCGTTCATGATCGCGCCGATGCCCAGCGTGATGGCCTGGCGCGGCACGTCGGCCTCGCTGGCGAAGAAGCGCTTGTTCGCGTCGATGGTGTTCGCGCTCAGGTTGACCACATGACAGCCCGCGATGAAGCGGTCGCCCGGCTCGTTGAAGCCGATGTGGCCGTTGCGGCCGATGCCCAGCATCTGCAGGTCGATGTTCCCCGCGCGGCCGATGGCCTCGTCATAGGCGCGGGCCGCGGCGGCAAGGTCGGGGGCGTTGCCGTCGGGGACGTGCGTGGCCTCCGGGCGGATATTCACCTGATCAAACAGCTGCTCCCGCATGAAGCGGTGGTAGCTGCACGCGTGGTCGGCGGGGATGCCCACATACTCGTCCAGGTTATAGGTGACGGCTCGGGAAAAGTCCACCACGCCCGCCTGATTCAGGCGGATCAGCTCCTGATAGGTGGGAATCGGCGAGGAGCCGGTCGCCAGGCCGAGGACGCTGTCCGGCCGGCGAAGGAGCTGCGCAGCGATCAGCGCCGCCGCCGCCTGACCAATCTGCGCTGGGGTGTCAAAAACACGAATCTGCATGGCGAACCCTCCCAATGTCATCAAACGTATCAATACAAGCTGTCAAAAAATCCAGCATTTTCGCGACTTTTCGCGAATTGGACTGAGTACATTATATCCAGCGACGCGGCGGATGTCAAGCGCGGCGTCAAAGGTCATGCAAGAAGCTGACTGGTGCAAGCCGGTCTGGCCGCGCGCCGCGAGGGGTGTTCTGTCCGGGCAATGATGGTCTTATTGCGCCACGAGGGTGTAGCCGTTTTCCACGGCCCATGTTGCTGCGTAGGAACCGGCGGGGGCGTGGACGGCGATCAGGTTGGAACAACCTCGGAAAGCACAGGAACCGATGAAAGTCAATTCTTTCGGGAAGGTTAAGCTGCCGGTCAGACCATAGCAGCCGTGAAAAGAATGGTCGCCAATGGAGACCAAGCCATCCGGGAAGACAAAATCCAACGCTTTTGTGACATGAAAAAAATCAACCAAGTCAAATGATGCCAAATCAGGTATAGTATAGCAATAAATTGGAGAGGGGCACAACCTTTTTTTCTTTTTATATAACGACGTTCAAAATTTGTTCACGATTTTCGGGGATTGTTTCTTAATCATCGTTAAGGTTGGCCGGATAAGATCAAAAAGGCGGCGGGAGCGCGCAAAGCGCCGTGTTCAGGCAGCCCGCCGAGGGAAAGGAGCATTCGATCCATGACGAACGAGACGATCCGGAAGGACGCGCCTGCACGGACGGGGCGAAAGGCGAAGCGGTGGCTGCGGCGCATCGTGCTGTTCCTGCTGCTGGCGGCGGTGATCGCGCTGGCGGCGTGGCTGGGGATTTCTTCGCTGCGGGCCAAGTATACCATCGTGTACGACGGCTACACCGCGTCTATCGGCAGCATTTCCAACGCGCTGTCCTTCAAGAGCAGCTTGCAGCTGGTGGACAGTCAAAATTACACCGCGGACAAGGACGCGACGGTACGCACGCTGTACGTTTCGGAGGGGGACGAGGTCGCGGCAGGCGACCGGTTGCTGCGCCTTTCCAGCGGGCAGACGGTGAAGGCGGACTTTGACGGAAAAATCAACCAGGTGTACGCGTCCGAGGGCGACGAGGTGGCGGCGGGGGCCGAGCTGGTGCAGCTGGCGGACTTTGCGCACATGAAGGTCTCCCTGCGGGTGGACGAGTATGACATTGCCGACGTCCACGTCGGGGACGCGTGCACCGTCACCACCACCGCGTCAAGCAGGGAATACGAATCGACCATCGCGTCGATCAACTACATTTCCGCCTCCTCCGGCAGCGTGGCGTACTATACGGCGCTGGTGTATGTCACGGTGGAAGCGGACGTCTACCCCGGAATGCAGGTGACGGTCACGCTGCCCCGGGAGGAGGCGGAAAACGTCGTGATCCTCAAGGAGGACGCGCTGAGCTTTACCGCCGGGAACAGCGCCTTTGTCTATCAGAAGGATGAAAACGGCGACATGACGCCGGTCGCGGTCGAGGTTGGCGTGCACAACGGCAACTACGCGGAGATCAAGAGCGGCGTGAGCGCCGGGGATACGGTGTACGCGGTTTCCAAAGCGTCCGAGGAGGCCGCGTCCGGGCTGGGCGGCCTGCTGAACGGCCTGATGGGCGGCGGCGGGATGCCAGGTGGCGGAATGCCCAGCGGGATGCCCAGCGGAATGCCGGGCGGCGGCGATCGGGACTTCAGCCAAAGGGACAACTTTGGCGGCGGCGGCTCAAACGGCGGGCAGAATCGGAACAGATAACGTGCCCGCGCGGCATGGGAAAGGAGTCGGGCAGATGGTTCATCAGGAAGCCTCAAAAGCAAAGCGGCGACGCGCGCTGCGCCGGATCCTGCTGTTGACGGTCCTTGCGGCGCTCTGCGGCGGCTGCCTGTACGGCTTTGCGGCGCTGGCGCGGGAGAACGCGCCGGTCTATGAGGCGTACACAGCGCAGACCGGCAGCATTGCCAGCACGCTGTCCTTCGGCGGTACGCTGCAAGTCGCGGACAGCCAGACGGTCGTCGCGTCCGCCGACGGGACGGTGCGCGCCGTGTATGTGCGCGAGGGTGACATGGTTTCGGCGGGCGACAGGCTGCTGCGCCTGTCCAGCGGGGAGACGATCACCGCTGCGCTGGACGGACGCGTCAATCAGTTGACGGCGGACGCGGGCGACGAAGTCCTGAGCGGCGACAGCCTGATCGAGGTGGCGGATTTCACCCGGCAGGCGGTTTCTTTCCGGGTGGATGAGTACGACATCGGCTCGGTCAGCGTGGGCGACGACTGCACCGTGACCGTGACGGCCACCGGTAAGCAGTTCGCGTCCACCATTGCGACACTGGATTATATTTCCGCCTCGCCCGGCAAGGTAGCGTATTATACCGCCATCGCCTATGTGACCGGCGCGGAGGGCGTGTACCCGGGGATGCAGGCGACGGTCAGCGTCGCGCGGGAGCAGGCGGAGAACGTGGTCACGCTGCCGGTGAGCGCGCTGAGTTTTCACACGGATGGCAGCGCCTTTGTCTACCGGAAGGACGTGAGCGGCGCAATGGTCGAAACGGCGGTGGAGCCGGGCGTGAGCGACGGCCGATACGCGGCCATCGTCAGCGGGTTGAGCGCAGGGGAAACGGTCTATGCCCCGGGCGAGACGCAGGCGCAGGAAAGCGCGCTGGACAGCTTGCTGCGCGCGCTGTTCGGCTCCACGCGGGTCAACGAGCCTGCCGGGCGGGGCACGATGAACGGCTTCCCGGCATGGAATGGAGGCGAAGCGCCGTGAGCGAAGCATCTACCTTTTTTGAAATGAAGGACGTGAACAAGCATTACCTGATGGGCGGGGAAAGCGTCCATGTGCTGAAGGACATCTCGCTGTCCCTGGACGAAGGCGAGTACCTGTCCGTTCTCGGCCCGTCGGGCAGCGGCAAAACGACGCTGATGAACATCATCGGCTGCCTGGATGTGGCGACCTCCGGCAGCTACCTGCTCCACGGCGTGCCGGTGGAAACGCTCAGCGACGCGGAGCTGGCGCGGCTGAGGAGCCGGGAGATCGGGTTCATCTTCCAGAATTCCCAGCTGCTTCCCCGGCTCACGGCGCAGAAGAATGTTGAGCTGCCGCTGATCTACGCGGGCGTATCGCCGGGAGAGCGGAAGCGCCGGGCGCGGGAGATGTTGGAGCGCGTGGGGCTGTCGGACAGGCTGACGCATTATCCGAGCCAGCTCTCCGGCGGCCAGCAGCAGCGCGTGGCGATTGCCCGGGCGCTGGTGGGCAATCCCTCCATTCTCCTGGCGGACGAGCCAACCGGCGCGCTGGATCAGCAGACAGGCCGGCAGGTGATGGCGCTGTTCCGGGAGCTGAACGAGGAAGGGCGCACAGTCATCATGATTACCCATGATATGAACATTGCGGCCTACGCCCGGCGGGTTGTCCACATCATTGACGGGATGCTGACGGAAGGAGGCGACGTGCGGGATGCTTAAAAAGCTCAGGGAAACCATTGTGATGCTCTGGGAATGCGTCACCATGTCCATCGCGAACATCCTGGGCAGCCGGGTGCGCTCCTTCCTGACCATCCTGGGCATCATGATCGGCGTAACGGCGGTCATCGCGCTGATCACGACGGTCAACGGCGTTTCCGGCTCGCTGTCCTCGTCGTTTTCCTCCATGGGCGCGGGCACGCTGATGGTATCTGTCACCGGCAGCGACCTGAAGTCCGGCATGACGACGGAGGATCTCGAAGAGCTAACGGCGCTGGACTGCGTGGACGGCCTCACGCCCACCGTTTCGCTCAGCGCCCGCGTCAGCCGCGGCGGCAGCGACGAGAGCGGCGTTTCCGTTTCGGGCAAGAACGCGTACTACTTCCAGCTGAACGATGTGCGGTTGCGGGGGCGGACGCTGAACGTGGTCGACGAGCGCAATTCCTCCTATGTGTGCATGATCAGTCAGGACATGGTGGAGACCTTCTTCTATGGCGTGGAGCCGGTGGATGAGACGCTCTACATCGGCGGCGTGCCGTTTCTGGTCGCGGGCGTGTTCTCCGCGGAGGATACCGAGAGCCTCGCCAGCATTTTCTCCGGCGCGAGCGATATCCTGATTCCCTACACGACGGCGCTGAAGCTGAACAGCGCCAACGAGGTGACGTCCTTTACCGTCTATCTGACCGACGGCGCGGACTCCGAGGCGGCCTCGGAGGACATCGAGAACGCCATGGACGAGATGTTCGACTATGAGGAGGACTGCTTCACCGTCACGACCATGTCCAGCGTGGAGGACACCATGGAGGAGATGCTCTCCATGATGACCATGCTGCTGGCGGGCATCGCGTCCATTGCGCTGGTGGTGGGCGGCATCGGCATCATGAATATGATGCTGACCACCGTCACCGAGCGCACGGTGGAGATCGGCCTTAAAAAAGCGCTGGGGGCCATGCCCTGGCAGATTCAAATTCAGTTTTTGATCGAATCGTTTCTGCTGTCGATCATCGGCGGATTGGTCGGCGTGGCGCTGGGCCTGTCGCTGTCGATGGCGCTGTGCCGCGTAATGGGAACGGCCTTCGTCATCTCCGGCGGGGCGATCGCGCTGGGCGTGGGGTTCTCCGCCGCGGTCGGCATCCTGTTCGGCTGGGCGCCGGCCCGCAAGGCCTCGCGCCTGAACCCGATCGACGCGCTCAGATCCATGTAACGCAACGAAATCAGAGGAGGAATGGAACAATGCTTCGGAAGCTGCAAATCATGATGTGCGCGGCGCTGGCCGCCATGCTGCTCTGCTCCGCCGCCTGCGCGGAGAACGTCACCCTGGAAGGAACGGTCGTCGCCCGGGAGAGCGCGGTCGTATATGCGCCCGTGGGTGGAACGGTGGCGGAGGTGTGCGTCACCGCAGGGCAGACCGTCGCCGCGGGGGACGTGATCGCTCGCCTGAAAACGACGAAGGTCTACGCCACGGAGGCAGGCACGGTGACGGGCGTGTTCGGCCAGCCCGGGGACGACGCGGCCACGGTCGCTGAGCGCTACGGCGCGGTCGTCGCCATGGAGCGGGAAAGCACGTTCACCATCTCCGCGTCCACGTCCAACGCCTATGGCACGACGGAAAACAAGCTCGTTCATATGGGCGAGACGGTCTACCTTGTCTCCCGCAACAACTTCCAGCGCACGGGCGTCGGGCTGGTGACGGAGGTGTCCGGCACGAATTTCACGGTGGAGGTGACGGAGGGCGACTTTGACCTGCGTGAGAGCTGCGACGTGTACCGCTCGCCGGAAAAAGAGGTCACCAGCCGAATCGGCCGTGGCACGACTTCCCGGATTGACCCCGTGGCGGTGACCGGCGAGGGCAGCATTGTCTCCTTCGCGGTGAAGCAGGGCGACCAGGTCGTGCGGGGACAGCTGCTGTTTGAGACGGTGGAGGGTGCCTTCGACGGGCTGGAGGCGACCGGCGCGGAAATTCGCGCGCAGGTCGGCGGCGTGATCGCCTCGGTGAGCATGGAGGCGGGCGCTGCGGTGAGCAAGAATGAGACGGTCGCGGTTGTCTATCCCGAGGGCGCCATGCGGCTGGAAACCTCGGTGAACGAGACGGATCTGCCCTTCCTGCGGGTGGGCGATCCAGTGGAAATCGAGCTGAACTGGAATGCCGGGAGCGGCAAGACGCTTTCCGGGCAGGTCGCGATGATCTCCGCCGTGCCGATCGCGGACGCGGAGGAAACGGCCTATCAGGTCTACATTGACTTCACGCCCGACGCGGACACGCGCTACGGGATGAGCGCCGTCATTTCGACGCTTGAAGGGGCCGATTAAGGCCGGTAATGCACGCGGGCGGGGTCGAAGCGGTTCTGCTGCTGCTTGACCTGATCGGGGTATCCGCAGGCGACAAGGCAGAACACCCGCAAATTGTCCGGCAGATTGAGCAGCTGCGCCGCCGCCTCCGCGCGCTGCGTCATCGGCGCGACGCCCATCCAGACCGCGCCCAGGCCCAGCTCGTCCGCCTCAAGGAGCAGGTTTTCCACCGCGGCGCTCAGGTCAATGTCCGCAAAGGGCGGCAGTTGACAGTTTTTCCGTGCGCAGGGGACGATCACCATCGGGGCGCGCGCGCAGGGGCCGGTGTAGGGCGTGAGCTTCGCCAGGCGGCTGATCAGCGCTCGATCGGTCACAACAACAAACTCCCAGGGCTGCTGATTGCACGCCGACGGCGCAGCCATCGCGGCGCGCAGCAGCAGCTCGATTTTTTCTGCCTCTACCGGCACGTCGGTGTACTTGCGGATGCTGGTGCGATGAAAAATAGCGTTCATCATGGGTTCCTCGCTTTCTTTACGAATTGACAGGACGGCCAAAAGTCGGTATGATGTTAGTCGAAAAGGGGGAGCGGGGATGGAACAGTTTGCAAGGACGGCGCTGCTGGTGGGCGAGGACGCGATGGCGCGGCTGACGCGGTCGCGGGTCGCGGTGTTCGGCGTGGGCGGCGTGGGCGGCTACGCGGCGGAGGCGCTGATTCGCTCCGGCGTGGGCGCGATGGATCTGTTCGACAACGACCAGGTGTCCGTGACCAACCTCAACCGGCAGATCATCGCCCTGCACTCGACCATCGGCCGGGACAAGACCGATGTGATGGCCGAGCGGCTGCTGGACGTGAACCCCGAGGCAAAGATTACCGCGCGCAAGCTGTTCTACCTGCCGGAAACCGCCGATCAGGTCGATCTGTCGGTCTACGACTACATTGTGGACGCGGTGGATACGCTCGCTGCCAAGCTGGAGCTGGCGGAGCGGGCGCAGACGCTGGGCGTGCCGATCATCAGCGCGATGGGGGCGGGCAATAAGCTCGACCCCTCTTTCCTGCGCATTGCGGACATTTACGAGACGAGCGTGGATCCCCTTGCCCGGGCGATGCGCTCCGCCTGCCGCAAGCGCGGCATCCGCCGCCTGACCGTCGCCTACTCGACGGAAACGCCGCTGCGTCCCGCCGGACGCGTGTTGGACGGCCCGTCCTCCGAGGCAGGCCGCCGGGATACGCCGGGCAGCACCGCCTTCATGCCCTCAAGCATGGGGCTGATGATCGCCGGCTATGTGGTGCGGGCGCTGATTGCGTCCTGAGTGTACGATAGCACGCGCGCGCGGCCTCTGTCAAGCGGCGCGGCGACCGGGAGGAGAACGGGCATGAGAGAGCTGACGCCCTGCGAGCGCATCGAGCGAAGCATCATCAAGCGGTTTCGGAAGGAGCTGTGGAAGCCCTTCATCGCCGCGGTCAAGCGGTACGAGCTGATTTCGGCGGGTGACCGGATTGCGGTGTGCATCTCCGGCGGCAAGGATTCGATGCTCCTCGCCAAGCTGATGCAGGAATTGCAGCGGCACAGCGTCGTGCCCTTCGAGGCGGTCTATCTGGTGATGGATCCCGGCTACCGGCCGGAGAACCGCGCGCGGCTGGAGCAGAACGCCGCGCTGCTGGGTCTGCCGATCACCGTGTTTGAAACGGATATTTTCGACGTGGCCAATGCCGCCGTCAGCAATCCCTGCTACCTGTGCGCCCGGATGCGCCGCGGCCACCTGTACAGCCGCGCGAAGGCGCTGGGCTGCAACAAGATCGCCCTCGGACATCACCTGAACGACGTGATCGAAACGACGGTGATGGCGATGTTCTACGGCGCGCAGCTGCAGGGCATGATGCCCAAGCTGCACAGCACCAACTTTCCCGGTATGGAGCTGATCCGCCCGCTGTACTGCGTGGAGGAGAAGGACATCATCGCCTGGGCGCGCTACAACGATCTGCGCTTCCTGCAATGCGCCTGCCGCTTCACCGAGCGGATGAGCGCGAGCGGCGACGGCGTGGGCGAATCGAAGCGCCAGGAGGTCAAGCTGCTGCTGCGGGAGCTGAAAAAGACCAACCCGGACATCGAAAAGAGCATTTTCCACGCCATTCACGCCGTCAGCCTGGACACGATGGTCGGCTACAAGTGGCGCGGGCAGGAGCACAGCTTTTTGGAGCATTACGGCGACCGAACGGCTGACTTTGACTGACAGGAGGTGCGTCGCAAATGTTGCGGATGGAAGCGCTTGACGCGGACAGCCCGCGCCTGGCCGCGGTGGACGCGCTGATGACGCGCGCCTTTCCGGCGAATGAGCGGATGCCAATGGCGCTGCTGCTGCCGAACGGCCGGGCGGGCGCGGAGCTTTTCGCCCTGCTGGACGGGGAGACGTTCTGCGGCTTCATCAGCCTGCTCACTTGGCGGGACGTGACGCACATCCTGTTCTTCGCCATCGACGAGGCGCTGCGTGGCCGCGGCCTGGGCAGCGAGGCGCTGCGGCTTCTGTGCCGCGCCCGGCCCGGACAGCGGGTGATTGCGGATTTGGAGGCGTGGGACAGCCACGCGCCCAACGCGACGCAGCGCCGGAAGCGCTACCGGTTTTATGAGCGCTGCGGCTTTGCGCCGACGGACATCGCCTACCGGTGGCGTGGGGAGCGCTATGTGGTGCTGTCCCACGGCGGTACGGTCACGAGCGAGGAATTCGACCGGTTTTGGGATCATTTTGACACATGACGCAGGGCAAAAGCCAGCAAAAAGCGCCGCGCTTTCCAAACGGAAGGCACGGCGCTTTCGCGTGAAGGGGTTATTGCGCCACGAAGGTGTAGCCATTCTCCGCAGCCCAGGTCTCGGCGTAGGAACCGGCGGGGGCGTAGACGGTGGTCACGTTGGCGGCATAGAAAGCGGATGGCTTGATTTCCGTCACGCTGGCCGGTAAGAACAGCAGCCCGTTGAAGCCCTTCCCACGGAAGAAGGCATTGCTGCCAATGGACGTCACGCCCTCCGGGATCCTGATAGGGCCGGTGAAGCCGGTACAGTCGTAGAAGACTTCGTCGGCAATGGCCGTCAGCCCGCTTGGCAACGTCAAGGTACCGTTGAATCCCCTGCAGTTGCCGAAAGCGCTCATGCCAATGGACGTTACGCTGTCCGGAATCCTGAGGCTGCCGGTGAAGTGCTCACAGCCACAGAAGGCGCTTAAGCCAATGGATGTCACGCCGTCCGGGATCGTCAGGGCGCCGTTGAAGCCCATGCAGCAATCGAATGCCTGCTGGCCAATGGAAATCAATCTGCTTGGCAGCGTCAGATCGCCGGTCAAATTGCGGCATTGAGCGAAGGCGCTGTTGCCAATGGTTCTCAACTCGTCTGGCAGGGACAGACTGCCGTTGAAGCCGGAGCAGCCATAGAAGGCGAAATCGCCAGTGGACATTACGCCGGTCGGGATTGTCAGGTCGCCAGTGAAGCTCTTGCAGCCATAGAAGGCGTATTCGCCAATGGATTCCAAGGCGTTTGGCAAGAACAGCGTGCCGTTGAAGCCGGAGCAGCCAAAGAAGGCGTTATCGTCAATGGCCGTCAAACGATCGGGCAAGGTCAGCGTGCCGTTGAAGCCATTGCAGCCAGAAAAGACAGCATAGCCTATGGACGTCACGCCGTTGGGGATTGTCAGGCTGCCGGTCAAGCCGGAGCAGCCGTGGAAAGCGCTATTGCCAAGGAACGTCAAGCTGTCTGGCAGTGTCAGGGTGCCGTTAAAGCCTGAAGAGAGTTCAAAGGCGCAATGACCGATGGAGGACAATCCGTCCGGCAACGTCAGGCTGCCGGTGAAGCCGTAACAACCGGAGAAAGCGCCCGTGCCGATGGAAGTCAAGCCGCTTGGCAGCGTCAGGGTACCCGTGAGGCCGGAGCAGTCCCAGAATGCAGCCTCTCCAATGGAGGTCAAATGGCTGGGCAAAGTCAGGGTTCCGGTAAGATCTTCTCGTCCGAAAAAAGCGGAAACGTCAATCGCGACTACCGGACAGCCGCCCAGCGTTTCGGGGATGTGCAGGCCCTGATCGAGCACCGTGCCGACATAGCCGGTGACGGTCGCCTCGCCGTTGTGGGCTTTATAGGTAAAGCCGCTTTCCTCGCCTTCCGAATCGCCGGGCACGACTTCCACCCACCCGCTTTCTGCCATGGAGCTGGTGCCATCCTTCGCCACGAAATACACCCGGGCGAAGAACGAGATGCAGTTGGGATAATCGTCGGCCTTGAACGGGAGCTTCGCGCTGCGGAAGTCGTCAGCGCCAAAGAGATTCTTCAAGTCCTCCAGCGTATACTGGGCCGCTGTCACGACGTTCCATGTGTTGTCGAACACATAGAACTCAAGGTACGCCATCTCGCCGTTGCCTTCATACGTCGGCGCAAAGTAGACCGTCTCGCCGCTTCCCGCGGTGCAGGAAGCGCGATCCGGCGTGAGCGCCGTCACCTGCAGCGGGTCGCCCA
>CAZRLM010000051.1:0-16945 GCA_964600835.1 uncultured Oscillospiraceae bacterium | reverse complement strand
GGTCGGCGGCCATCACGGCGGACACGCGCTGGGCGACCAGGATGGTCGTCGCGTCGCGATACTTTTCCCGCAGCGCGTGGCGCAGGGCGAGATCGGTGCGGTAGTCCAGGGCGCTGGAGCAGTCGTCCAGCAGCAGGAGAGAGGGAGAGGCGGCAAGCGCGCGGGAGATCAGCACCCGCTGCTGCTGGCCGCCGGAAAGATTTCGTCCCTTGACGTTAAGCGGGAAATCCAGCACGCCCTCCTTTTGATGGATGAATCCGGCCTGCGCACAGTCCGCCGCGCTCAGCAGCGCGTCGTCCGTCAGGGGACGGCCGAAGCGGATGTTCTCGCGCAGGGTATCCGCCATCAGGAAGTCGTTCTGGAATACCACGCCCAGCTGGCCGTTCAGCTCCTCCGCCGGCAGGGAGGAGAGCGGTCGTCCGTCTAACAGTATTTCGCCCCGGTCGGGGTCGTACAGGCGCATCATCAGCATCAGCAGCGTGGTCTTGCCGGAGCCGGTTGGGCCGATCACGCCGAGCGTTTGTCCACGGCGCAGGGAGAAGGTCAGGTCGGAGACGTTGTCGATGGTCTTGTTGTAGGAGAAGCTGACGTGGCGGAAGGCGATATGCGCGTCCGTGTCGCGGAACGTTTGGGGCGCTTCGCGCCGGGTGAGGTCGTCGGGGGTGAGCAGCACCTCCTCGAGCCGCCGGGCGCTCGCGCTGCCCTTGGAGTACATCACGAACAGGCGGGACACGCTGAGCAGCGCGTTGAGGATAATCGTGAAGTAATGCAGGAATGCGATGATCGCGCCCGGCTTCGACACGCCCAGGTGCACCCGGTACGCGCCCACGAGCACCACCAGCGCCAGGCCGCAGTTGAGCACCAGGTTGACGATGGGGCTGACGGCGGCCATGGTCATATCGGCGGTGCGCTGTCGACGGGAGAGATCCTCGTTGACCTTGGCGAAGGAGGCCTGCTCGTCCTCTGTGCGGGACAGGGCGCGGATCACCCGCGCGCCCGTCATGTTCTCCTGCACGCGGCGCACCATCCTGTCCTGCCCCTCCTGCACGCGGGTAAACAGCGGCACGCCTTTTTTGCTGGAAATGATGATCGTCGCGGCCAGAATCGGCAGGGTAGCCAACAGCACCAGCGTCAGCACCGGCTCTAGCGTCAGCGATACCAGAATACCGCCCACCAGGAGGATCGGCGCGCGCACGCCCAGGCGCTGCATCCGGTCGATCATGTTATGGACGTTGTAGGTGTCGGTCGTCAGCCGGGACACGAGAGAGGCTTCGGTCAGCGCGTCACGCTGGGCGGCGCTCAGCGTGGCGATGCGCGCAAACAGGTCGCGCCTGAGGGATCGGGTGATCTCCCGGGAGACGTTGGTGGACATCTTGTTGGCCGCGACATTGCACAGCCAGGCCGCGGCGGCGCATAAAAGCATTGCGCCGCCCATCAGCCACGCGCCCCGCGCGTCGCCCACCGGCGCGTAATCGTCCAAAATAGAGGAGAGCATTCCGGGCAGGAAAAGCTCCACCACCGTGCCCGCCAGCTTGACCAGCATTTGCAGGGACATACGCGGTAGATGGGGCTTTATGTATTGTCCGATGGTGCGCAAGTCGCATCCACCCCCTTTACATAGGCTTCCGCCCGGGCGGTGATGCGCTGCATCATGTCTGAAAGCGCCAGCCTTTCCTCGTCCGTAAAATCAGCCGTGAGCAGTTCGTTCCAACTGCGATAGATCCGGTAGATCGTCTCCCGGATTGCCTCGGCCTTATCGGTGGGATAGACGAGCGTGCGCCGCTTGTCCTCCGGGGAAGCCAGACGGCAGACATAGCCCTTTTCCTCCAGTGCTGCCAGCTGCCGGGCCACATTGCTCTTGTTCACGTTCAGTCGCTGGGCAAGCTCCTCCTGGGTCAGCCCCGGCTCCCGGTAAAGCGCGGTCAGATAGGGCGTCTGACAGCCGGAAAGCCCCGTACCGGCTAACTGTCGATCCCGGTACAGCATGGCGCAGCGATAGGTCACGCTGATTTGCCGCATAAACGGATGCACCATCACGCGTTTTGTCCTCTTTTCTATTTTGTAAGCGCCGCATCGGAAAGTTGCGAACGCAACGATTATAACAAAAAGAAGCGCTGCTGTCAATGGCGCGTTCAAGAGTCGAACAGCGACAGCTGGCGGTGGGCGCGTTCTGCGGCCTGCGCGTTGATGTCCCGGAAGCGCCATGCCAGGCCAAGTCGCTCGCACTCGGCGGTGAACCGGGCGTAGAGCCGCTCCGCGTCGGGGACGACACACTCGTAGGCATTGCCGTAGGCGCGCAGATACCTGTCCCTCAAGCCGGGAAAGTCCCTTTGAAGCGCGTCGAAAAAGTACTCCCGGTTGCCGCTGCGCAGCGTCATGCTGAAAAAGCACTCGGCGAAGCGCGCGCCCGCGGCGGCACTTTGACGCAGAATGCTGACCAGGTTGTCCTCCGAGTCGGTGATGAAGGGCAGCATGGGGCTGATCCAGACCCCGGCGTACACGCCCGCGTCGGAGAGCGCTTTCAAGGCGGTTAGACGCTCAGAGGTGGAGGAGACGTTTGGCTCAATGCGGCGGCAGAGCGCGTCGTCGGCGCAGGTGACGGTGAGCTGCACGCAGACCTGTGCGGCGCGGGCAATGTCCGCCAGCAGCGCCGCGTCCCGCGCCACGAGGGCGGACTTGGTGGTCAGCGCCGCGCCGAAGCCGTAGCGCTTCAGCAGCTGGAGCGCGCCGCGGGTCAGCAGCAGGCGTTTTTCGAGCGGATTGTAGGGGTCGGTCATCGCGCCCATCGAAACGACCCCGGCGCGCCGCTTGCGCCGCAGCTCGTCCTCCAGCAGCGCCAGCGCGTTCCGTTTGGGACGAACGGTGTCGAAGTCCTGCAAATGATAGCACAGGGAGCGGGAATCGCAGTAAATGCAGCCGTGGCAGCAGCCATGGTAGAGGTTCATGTTCCAGTCGGAATAAAAGAAATCCGTCATGGAACCGTGAATGGGCGTGAGCAGTCGTCGCGCGTCGATTTCCTCCATTTGAGCCGCCTCCTTTGCCGATACGCTGATCATAACAGAAGCGCGGAACGTTGTCAAGAACATACGTTCGTTTTTCGGCTATTGATTATTGAACCGGAGATGGAGTATAATAGACAGGACGCCATGGATGGAAGCGAGGAGAGGGCAATGCAGGCGCATATCCGTGATTATCAGGGGAAACGGGTACACATGATCGGAATCGGCGGCTCCAGTATGTCGGGACTGGCGGAAATGCTGATCGACCAGGGCTATGAGGTGACCGGCTCGGATCGGACGGACGGCTACCTGATGGATGACGTGCGGGCAAAGGGCGCGCGGGTGATGATTGGACACCGGGCAGAAAACGTGCGCGGCGCGGCGCTGGTCGTGTATACCGCGGCGATCCCGGAGGTCAACGCGGAGCGGGTCGAAGCGGCGCGCTTGGGTATCCCGACGATGGAGCGGGCGACGCTGTTAGGGCAGCTGATGGAGGGCTACCCGCAGGCGGTGGGCGTCTGCGGCACCGACGGCAAAACGACGACCACCTCCATGCTCAGCCAGATCGCGCTGGAAAACGGGCTGGATCCGACCATCCACATCGGCGGCAAGCTGGACGCGGTGGGCGGCTCGGTGCGCATCGGCCATAGCGGCGTGTTTCTGGCGGAGGCCTGCGAGTTCCGGCAGAGCTTTCTGAAGCTGCACCCGACCATCGCGGTGGTGCTCAACATCAAATACGATCATCCCGACTGCTACGCGACCATCGACGCGGTGGAGGCGGCCTTCGGGCAGTTCCTGTCGCTGCTGCCGGCGCAGGGCCTCGCCATCGGAAACGGCGACGATCCGCGCGTTCGGCGGCTGTTTGACAATCTGACCTGCCGGACGGAAACCTTCGGCCTCAGCGCCGGGTGCGACTGGCATCCGGAAAATTTGGCGGAGGACGACCGGGGGTACTTCTCCTTTGATGCGTGCCACGGCGCGGAGCGAGTGGGTCATGTGACGATGGGCGTGCCGGGGCGCTTCAACGTGGAAAACGCGCTGGCCGCGCTGGCCGCGGCGCACGCGCTGGGCGCGGACATGGACGGCGCAATCCGCAGCCTGTGCGCGTTTGGCGGCGCGCACCGGCGCTTTGAGCTGACGGGCACGGTGAACGGCGCGGAGATGTTCCATGACTACGGTCACAACCCTGGGGAGATGCGCAACGCCGTGTCGATTGCCCGCAAGCGCTGCAAGGGCACGCTGTACGCGGTGATGCAGCCGCACACCTTCTCCCGCGTCAAACGCTTCTTTGACGATTATCTGACCTGCACCGGCGAGGCGGACGTGACGCTGGTGACGGACATCTGCGCCGCCCGGGAGGTGGATCCGGGAGACGTTAACTCGGGAATGCTGGTGGATGGAATGCGCGCCCACGGCCTGAACGCGGTGTGGACGCCCTCCTTCGACGACACGGAGGCGTATCTGCGCGCGCACTTGAAGCCCGGCGATCTGGCGATTACCCTGGGCTGCGGCGACATCAATCTGCTCAACGAACATATGAAGGGCGACAAGACCTGAGCGGGCGTCTTTTCTCCTTCCGGCGCGCATAGGCTGTGCCGGAGGTGCGGCCATGAGCAGGCGGAGTGGACGGACGGCGGCGGAGGTGATCGGCGCGATCATCGGCGCGGGGTTCGCCTCAGGGCGGGAGATCGACGCGTTCTTTACCCGCAGCGGCCCATGGGGCTGGGCGGGGCTGGCGGCGGCCGCGGCGGTGGTCGGCGCGGTGTGCACCACGATCCTGACGCGGCCCGGCGCGGCGGGAATGCCGGAAAACTGGCAGGGCCGTCCGATGGCGGCGATCTGGCGCGGGCTGTTCGCCGGACTGATGGCCGTGACCGGCGGCGCGATGCTGGCGGGCGCAGGCGAGGTGGCGGCGCTGACGCTTCCGTTTCACGGTGCGAAGGGCGTCGGCATGGCGGCGACGCTGCTGGCGGCGTGGATGCTTTCCCGCGGCGATGGCGGCGGCATGGCCTGGGTCAGCCGGGCGCTGATCGGCTGCATGACGGCGATGCTCACGGCGGGGCTTGCGCAAAAGCCGCTGACCGGCGTGCCGCTGCGAGCCTCCTGCGCGCCCTGGACGGCGCTTGCCCGCGGCGTGTGCTATGGCGGCTTCAACGTGGCGTTGGCCGTTCCGGTGCTTTCGGAGCAGGGGCGCATGACGGCTCCCGAGCGCAGACGGTGCGCAGCGACGGTCGCCGCGCTGTTCTTTGTGCTCCTTGCGGTGGGCAACGGCGTGCTTTGCCGCCATTCCGCGCTGCAAGGGGAGGCGCTGCCGTTCGTCCGGCTGCTGTCTCTCTGGGGGAAGCCGGGCTACTGGCTGGGCGGCGCGGCGCTGTATCTGGCGGATCTGACCACGCTGACGGCGGCGCTGCGGGGGATCCGCGACCTGTCCGGCGGCCGGAGCGGGATCAGACGGACGCTGCTTGCGGCGGTAATCGGACTGTCGCTGCTGGGCTTTGGCGAGGTGGTCGGGCGGGTATATCCCTTGTTGGGCGGCGCGTGCGTGATCCTGCTGGCGCTGGCCATGGCGCAGGGCAAACGGGCGTGATTGTTTTTTCGATGGATTTCTCTTGACAAGGCACTTGCCGCGGGGTATAATGCACTCAATTTCATAGGGACGATTTGTTCCCGAAGAAAGGCAATGAAGGGCAGCAGTACCCGATAAAGGTTTCCATGGCAGAGAGCCGCGTGAAGGTGCGAGTGCGGCAGGAAATCGCGGGGAAGGAACAGCCCGGAGCCGCCGTCCGAAAGGCGCAGGCCCGGTAGGCGCGGACGGGGGAAGCCCGTAACAGCTTCAGGCAATCGGCGGAAGAACGCCTGTTGCCGGAGAGATGACCTTCTGCGGGAGGTCAAGTTGGGTGGTATCGCGAAAGACAGCGTCCTTCGCCCCATGATGGGGCGGAGGGCGCTTTTTATGATTCGCCACCCGGGGAAGGAGCGGAAACCATGAGACGGACGCATCGATGCGGGGATATTCGCGGGGAGCATATGGGGCAGCGGGCGACGCTGTGCGGCTGGGTGCAGACCCGGCGCGACATGGGCGGCGTGATCTTTCTGGATGTGAAGGATTGCGCCGGGGTGGCGCAGGTGGTGTGCGACCAGCGGGCAATGACGGCGGAGGGCTTTCATCGGGCGGAGACGGTGCGGATGCAGAGCGTCGTCGAGGTATCGGGCGCGCTGCGCCGACGGGACGAGAGCACCTACAACCCGCGGCTGCTCACCGGCGAGGTGGAGCTGGCCGCCGAAAGCCTGACCGTGCTGAGCGAGGCCGCGCCGCTGCCCTTCTCGCTGGAGGAGGACGCGAAGGTGCGCGAGGAGCTGCGGCTGCGCTATCGCTATCTCGACCTGCGCCGCCCGGTGATGCAGAAGGCGCTGCGGTTCCGCCATCAGGTGCAGGCGGCGGCAGAGTGCTTTCTGGACGCGGAGGGCTTTTGCCAGGTGGAAACGCCGATGCTGTGCAAGTCCACCCCGGAGGGCGCGCGGGACTATCTGGTGCCCAGCCGGGTGCATCCGGGCACGTTCTATGCGCTGCCCCAAAGCCCGCAAATCTTCAAACAGCTGCTGATGGTGGGCGGGCTGGATCGCTACTATCAGGTGGCCCGCTGCTTCCGCGACGAGGATCTGCGGGCGGACCGCCAGCCGGAGTTTACCCAGGTGGACATGGAGATGTCCTTCGTGGATCAGGAGGATGTGCTGGTTCATTTGGAAAAGCTGTTCAAGGCGGTGTTCCGGGAGGTCATGGGCCGGACGGTTGACGAGCCGTTCCCCCGGCTGACGTGGCGGGAAGCAATGGATCAGTACGGCTGTGACAAGCCGGATCTCCGCTTCGGGCTGCCGATTCGCGACGTGACCGAGCTGGCGGCGCGCTGCTCCTTCAGCGTGTTCCGCAAGGCGGCGGACGCGGGCGGCAAGGTGCGGGCGATCAACTGCAAGGGCATGGCGGAAACGCTGACCCGCGCGACGATCGAAAGCCTGACCGACCATGCGCTGCGCTGCGGCGCGAAGGGCATGGCGTGGATTCTCCTGCGGGAGAACGGCGAGGTCAACTCAATCCTGCAAAAGTACTTTACGCGGGCGGAATGGGCGGAGCTGCTTGCTCGGCTGGACGCGCAGCCGGGCGACTTCATCCTCTTCTGCGCCGACCGTTTCGAGGTGGTTTGCCGGACGCTGTGCGCGCTTCGGCTGGAAATCGGCGACATGATGGGGCTTCGGCCGAAGAACGACTTCCGCTTCTGCTTTGTGACCGAGTTTCCGCAGTTCGAGTGGTCGGAAGAGGAAAAGCGCTACGTCGCGACGCATCACCCCTTCACCATGCCCTTTGAGGAGGATCTGCCCTACCTGCTGACCGATCCGGCGCGGGTGCGCAGTCAGGCCTACGACGTGGTGCTCAACGGCACCGAACTGGGCAGCGGGTCGATCCGCATTCACCGCAGCGACGTGCAGGCGCTGATGTTCAAGGCGCTGGGCTTCACCGAGGAGAGCGCCCGGGCGCGGTTCGGCTTCCTGATGGAAGCGTTCCGCTACGGCACGCCGCCCCATGGCGGGTTCGCCTTCGGGCTGGATCGGCTGGTGATGCTGCTCCTGGGCGCGGACAGCCTGCGGGACGTGATCGCGTTCCCCAAGGTGCGCGACGCGTCCGATCTGATGACCGGCGCGCCGGACTATGTGGATCAGGAGCAGCTTGACGTGCTGCGGCTGGGCGTGGACGCGGGCAGGAACCGTCCGGAGCGAAGGAAGCCCACGATGGCGGTCAGGCAGGTGGCGGCGCTGGCGCAGCTGGCGCTGACAGAGGAGGAGGAAGCCCGCATGGGCGATGAGCTGAGCGGCATCCTGTCCTTTGCGGAGGCGCTGCAAAGCGTCGACCTGACCGGCGTGGAGGCGATGGCGCATCTGGGCGCGGAGACGAACGTGCTCCGGCCGGACGAGCCGGCTCCCTCCTTTGACCGGGAGAAGCTGCTGCGCGGCGCGCCAGCGCAGCTGAACGGCTGCTTCGTTGTTCCCAAGTCCTTTGAGTGAGGGGAGGAAAAAAGCATGAAGACATTGACGCAAATGACGATTTCGATGCTTCGGGACGGCCTCAAGGCCGGAGCGTTTTCCTCCCGGGAGGTCACGCAGGCGTATCTTGATCGCATCGCGGCGGTTGAGGATCGGGTCGGGGCGTACGTCACCGTCTGCGGTGAGGAAGCGCTTCGTCAGGCGGAGGAGGCGGATCGCCGCCGCCGCGCCGGAGAGGACAGGTCACTGCTGGGCGTACCCATCGCCTTGAAGGACAACCTGTGCACAGAGGGCGTGCGGACGACCTGCGCCTCCAAAATGCTGGCGAATTTTGTGCCGTCCTACAGCGCCTTTGCCTGGGAACGGCTGCGGGACGCGGGCTGCGTCCTGCTGGGCAAGACGAACATGGACGAGTTCGCCATGGGCTCCACCACCGAAACGAGCGCGTTTCATTTGACGCACAACCCGCGGGCGCTGTCCCGTGTGCCGGGCGGCTCCTCCGGCGGCAGCGCGGCCTGCGTCGCGGCAGGGGAAGCGCCCGCCGCCCTGGGCAGCGACACCGGCGGTTCCATCCGTCAGCCGGCGGCCTTCTGCGGCGTGGTCGGCATGAAGCCCACCTACGGGGCCGTCAGCCGGTACGGGCTGGTGGCGTTCGCCTCATCGCTGGATCAGATCGGGCCGGTGACGCGCAATGTCGCGGACAACGCGCTGCTGCTGGACGCCATCGTCGGTCATGACGATCGGGACGCGACCTCCGCCCGCCGGGATTACGAGCCGATGGCGGCGCAGATCGGCGATGGCGTGCGCGGGTTGACCATCGGCCTGCCCAAAGAGATGCTGGGCGACGGGCTGTCCACCGACGTGCGGCGGACGGTCGCCGACTGCGCGGACGCGCTGCGGGCGTTGGGCGCGCAGGTTCGGGAGGTCAGCATTCCGCCGCTTCCCTATGCGCTGCCTGCGTATTATGTGATCTCCAGCGCGGAGGCATCCTCCAACCTGGCCCGGTTCGACGGCGTGCGCTACGGCTATCGGACGGAGCACTACGAGGATCTCGAAGAAATGTACATTCGCAGCCGCAGCGAGGGCTTTGGCGCGGAGGTGAAGCGGAGAATCCTGCTGGGGACGTTCACCCTTTCCGCCGGGTATTTTGACGCGTACTACAAGCGGGCGCAGCAGGTGCGCACGCTCGTGACGCGGGAGATGACCGAGGCGCTGACCGGGTGCGACGCGCTGCTGGGGCCTGTCGCGCCCTCCGTCGCGTGGCGGCTGGGCGAAAAGCAGTCGTCGCCTTTGGAAATGTACCTGAGCGACATTCACACCGTGCCGGTGAACATCGCGGGCATCCCGGCGCTGTCCCTGCCCGGCGGCGCGGACGGGGAAGGGCTGCCGGTGGGCGTGCAGCTGATGGGCCGACCGTTCTCGGAGCCGACGCTGTACCGGATCGGGCAGGCGCTCGAAGATGCGCTGGCGCTGAGCTGGAAGGAGGCGCTGTGATCATGGCGGGCTGGAAGATGATCGACGGCTACGAAATGGTGATCGGGCTGGAAGTCCATGTGGAGCTGAAAACGAAAACGAAGATTTTCTGTTCCTGCGCGACCAGCTTCGGCGCGGAACCGAACACGCAGTGTTGCCCCGTGTGCCTGGGAATGCCCGGCACGCTGCCGGTGCTCAATCAGGAGGTGGTGCATTTCGCGGTGCTGGCCGGGCTGGCGACGGGCTGCCAGATTGCCCGCTATTCCAAGCAGGATCGGAAGAACTACTTCTATCCTGATCTGCCCAAGGCGTATCAGATCAGTCAGTACGACCTGCCGCTGTGCCTGGGCGGGCGTCTGACGATCGAGACGGCGCAGGGGGAAAAAACCATCGGCATCACCCGCATTCACATCGAGGAGGACGCGGGCAAGCTGATTCACGACCCCGAGCATGGGACGCTGGTGGACTGCAACCGATGCGGCGTGCCGCTGATCGAGATCGTCTCGGAGCCGGATATCCGCACGCCACAGGAGGCGGTCGCCTATCTGCGAAAGCTGCGCGCGGTGATCGCCTATACCGGCGTCAGCGATTGCCGAATGAACGAAGGCTCCCTCCGCTGCGATGTGAACCTGTCCGTTCACAAGCCGGGCGAGCCTTTCGGTACGCGCACGGAAATGAAGAACCTGAACTCCTTCCAATCGGTTCAGCGGGCGATCGAGGAGGAATACCGGCGGCAGGTGGAGGCGGTGCGCAAGGGCGAAGCAATCGTGCAGGAGACGCGGCGCTTCGATCAGGCGAGCGGCAAAACCACGGCGATGCGCCGCAAGGAGAACGCCAACGACTATCGGTATTTCCCGGATCCCGACCTGCCGCCCATTGTGCTGGCGGACGAGCTGCGGGAAAAGTGGGCCGGGGAGCTGCCAGTGCTGCCGGACGCGCGAAAGGCCGCCTATATGCGTGCATACGGCCTGACAAGCTATGCGGCGGAGCAGCTGGTGAGCGAAAAGGCGCTGGCCGATTATTTTGAGGAGGCCGCCGGACAGACGGCCGCGGTGCGCACGCTGGCCAACCTGATGCTGACGGAGGTGTTCCGCCTGCTGGAGGGCGAGGGCGCGGCGATCCGAATTGCGCCGTCGCATCTGGCCCGCGTCGCGACGCTGACGGAGGAGGGAACCATCAACAGCGGCGCGGCCAAGAAGGTCATCGCGGCGCTGTGGACGCAGGACGAGGAACCGGACGCGTATATCCTCCGCAACGGGCTGAAGCAAATCAGCGACGAGGCGATACTGAACGGCTACGTCCGGCAGGCGCTGGCGGAGCATCCGGATATGGTGGCGGGCTACCGCCGCGGCAAGGCGACGCTGAAAAAGGCGCTGATGGGCGCCGCGATGGGGTTGAGCGGCGGCATGGCGAATCCGGTGCTGCTGCAAGCGCTGATGGATCGCGCGCTCGACGAGTGACGATTGCGCCCGAAAGGCCGTTTTTTTCGCCGGGGCTTGAAATCTTTCGGGTTCCGTGCTATCCTATAAAAAGAGGAAAAACAAGGAAGCGAAAAAAGCTGCACGCCGATGAGGGATCGACGTGTACGAATAAAACGGCGGGAGTGATCAACGATGCGAACCCTGCGGGTAATTCTGTCTGGAATCGGCGGTTATGGCGCGCAGTATCTTCACGCGCTGGCAGAGGTGGGCGAAAAAATCGGTTTGTCGCTGGCAGGCGTTGTGCAGCCGGGTATGGAGCGGTATCCGCAGGAGGAGGCCGAGCTGCGGCAGCGGCGCATTCCGGTGGACAGAACCCTCGAGCTGCTGCTGGCGCAGACCGGGCCGGTTGATTTATGCGTGATCGCCAGCCCGATTCAGCATCATTACGAGCAGTGCTGGGAGGCGCTGAATCACGGCTGCAACGTGCTGTGCGAAAAGCCGCTGACGTCGGATTACGCGCAGGCGCTCGTGTTGGAGGAGCTGGCGCGGGCCAAGGGCCTGACGCTGGCGGTGGGCTTTCAGCAGTGTTACAGCGGCGCGTTGGTGCGCCTGAAGCAGGACGTGGTGAACGGCCGGTTTGGCCGGGCGGTCTTTGCCCGCGGGCTGAGCCTGATTCCCCGCAGCGACCAGTATTTCAAGCGGAACGACTGGGCAGGATGCTTCTTTGACGCGGAGGGGCGCAGCGTAATGGACGGCGTGCTCCACAACAGCGCCTCCGGCGATTTGCAGGTGATGCTGTATCTGTTAGGCGGCGAGGTGGACGCTTCGGCGACGGTCTGTACGCTCCGGGGCGAATGGTGCCGCGCCAACAAGATTCGCAGCTATGACACGGCGGCGGTGCAGATGACGGCGGTGGAATGTCCGAACGTATTCTTTGCCGCGAGCCACGCCTGGGCGGGTGCGACGACAAAGCGCTGCCGGATCCAGTGGGAGCAGGGGTTCCTGGAAGGCGACTGGGCGCGGGACGGCCACCTCGTCGTTCGAGCGGAGGACGAGACGATCGACTACGGAACGATGGACGTGACCCTGCCGGACAAGCTGCGCATGGTCGCGGACTGTCTGCGCGAAGACCGGCCCGTGCCCTGCACCGTCCGCGGCGCGAAGGCGGAGGTGGCGACGGCCTGCGGGCTGTATCTTTCCGCGGGTCGGGTGACGGAGCTGCATCCCAGCGAGGTGCAAATGGTGCGCGGCGCGCCCGGCACGCCGGACGAGGGGTGCATCTATTCCTACGCGCCGGAGCTGATCGAACGGCTCGAAAAGTGCTGGCAGACCGGCCAGCTGCCCGCCGATCTGGGCAAGCCGCTGGGCGGCGCGCCCCGCACGGTGACGCTGGAGGACATCCTGCACGGCCCGAACCATGGCGACGCGTGATCGGTGCGGTATATAGAAGTTCCGGAGGCTTCATTTCATGTTTAACGTCAGTTCACAGGATGTTTCGCGCATTGTGCATGACTTTGGTATTTCATCAGGCGTTGTTGCTTTTTCGGAATTGCAGCGGTATCACTATGAGCGGGACGATCCCGCATCGAGGGAAGTCCGCCTCATTGTCAAGGCGGATCTGAGCGACGGGCGGGCTGTCGTCATCCGCTTCAAAAACGAATCGGACGTCACGCTGGAGCTGGTGAACGCGCAGAGCCGATTTGCCCAGCTCCTGGCGGACAACGGGATCAAAACGCCAACGCTCTTTGCGGCGGGTCACGCCTATGCGCAATGGTATACCATCGGCGGCTACGACGTCATTGTGACCGTGGAAGCGTTTGTTCCCGGAGAAATCCGCGCGGTAACGGAGGAAATCGCGGAGAAAACCGGCGGGCTGCTGGCGCGGATGCACAACATCGCGGAAGAGAATGCGTTTCATGTGCCGAACGAGGTGTTGTTTGATCCGCTGAAGAACAATGACCTTTTCAGCTTCTCCGATTTTCAGAAATACAGGGCGCTGATGCGCTCCGTGGACGAACCGCTGTACGACGAAATCGTGGCGGCGCACGACGCGCTTTTGCAAACGATTCGCGTTTTTGAAAACGAGCCGCGGTATGCGGTACAGGGAGACATCAGCGATTGCAACCTGTATCAAACGGATGAGGGCGAAATCGGCGTGTTTGACTTCAACCGCAGCGGCGACAATGTGCTCTACTATGACGCGGTGATGCAGGCGGTTTTTGAAGCGCGACTGATGGATTACCCGAAGGAAATCGACGGAAAGCAGGAGCCGATCATCCTGCCTGCGTTTCTGCGCGGGTATCATCGGGAACGTCCCTTTACGGACGACCAGAAAGCGGTTTTTCCGGCGCTGTACGCGATGATTTCCGCTTTCTGGCGCTTCGATATTCTGTTTGACGACGACAGCCTTTGCCACGCCGCCGAGTCGGGCGACGCGGAGGCGGTACGCCGAAAAATGAAGGACATTTCCGAACGCTTGCGATCCCGTCCGGAAATGCCCCTTTGATCACGCGAACGAAAGGCAGCGCGAGAGCCATGCTCTTTGCGTTGCCCTTTGTTTGAATTGACGCGGCCGACAGCAACAGCGCGTTGCTTGCGCGCCGCGCATTCTTTTTATACAATAGATTCGAGGTGATGATCAAATGGAAACGAAGGACGTTATTTTCGACCTGAGAACGAGAATGGGATTGTCGCAGGATGAGCTGGCCGATAAGGTGTTTGTGACGCGGCAGGCGGTATCCCGTTGGGAAAACGGCGAAACGACGCCGAACACGGAAACGCTGAAGCTGCTGTCCAAACTGTTCGATGTTTCGATCAACACGCTGCTTGGCTCGCCCCGCCAGCTGATCTGCCAATGCTGCGGAATGCCGCTGGAGGACGGCAACATCAGCAAAGAAGCCGACGGACAGTTCAATGAGGAATACTGCAAATGGTGTTATTCGGGCGGCAAATATACATATCACCGTATGGATGATTTGATTGATTTCTGCGCCGGGCATATGACAAATGAGGGCTTTTCTGCCGATCAGGCCCGCGCCTATCTGAAAGCGACGCTGCCCAGGCTGAACTATTGGAAGCGGTACGCTGGGCTTGGCGGCTCAGATAAGCTGGACGCGTTCAAAAAGCGGCTGATGGACGAGTTCAACGATCTGTGCGTGAAAGGGATGCCCAAGGTGGAAAGCCTCCGCGCGCTGGACGGTCGTTCGGTCAACTTTGAATACAGGCTTCCGAACGGGAAAACGGTGAAGATTCTGGATGACGACGCGACCTATTTCGGCAATCAGCTGGAGAGCGAGTTCGGCGGAGAAAGGCGCTTTGGCCTGATCGCAAACATGGAATTTCTGCTGGTCTGCACTTATGAGGAAAACGGCGCAAGCCCGGAACTTGTCCTCTATCAAAAGCGATAGGGAAATACAAAAAAACGGTGCGTTTCGTTTGAAAGCGCACCGGTTTTTTATGCGTCTTTGGCTTACGGGATGATCATCCGCCCGCAGGTTTCACATTCGATGATCACGTTGCCGCTTTTGATTTTGCTCAGCAGCGCGGAGGGCTGGGCGGTGTTGCAGCCGCTGCACTGGTCGCCCACCAGCCGTGCCATCGGCGGCGCGATGTGCTTTTTGATGGCGTTGTACTTCTCCAGCAGCTCGGCGGGCACGGTGGCCGCCTTTTCCTTGACGATGGCGCGCTGGGCTTCCAGCGCCACCTTCTTCTCGGCGGTCTCCTTCTCATAGGCGGCCTTCGCCTGGGAGAAGGTCTCCTTCACGGTCGCGGCCTCGTGGCGAATGGAACGCTGGCGGCGATCGTACTCCGTCGCGTCCTTCGAGATGCGGCGCATCTCCTGCTCATAGGAGGAGATCGTGTCATGGAAGCGGCTCGCCTCGGCGATCATGGCCTGCGTCGCGTCCAGATCGGCGGGCGGATTGGCCTCAAAGCGGTCGCTCAGCGCTTGCAGCTGCTCCTGGCAGCGGGCGATCGCGTCGCGAATCGCGTCCTTGCGGTCGGCCAGCACCGCCACCTGCTCCTCAATCTGCTTATACTGCTTCTGGAAATCCATATATTGGGCGCGCGCCTTCTCGGCGGCCTGCCGGGTGGCGGAGCGGCGAATCTCGCGGTCGATTCGATCAGCTTTCATATCCTCCTGCTGATACTGCCAGAGCAATTCAAGGTTTTCCATGGGGCTCCTCCTTCTGGCAGGCTGTTCCCCTCCCTGCCAAAGGGCGCGGCTCACGCGTAAGCGGGCATTCGCGATTTCGATACACAGACATCATATTTTACCGCATTCAGCCAATTTTGTAAAGCGTCCGCCAGCGCAAAAATGCCGGGATTCTCCGTGGCGAAATGGCCGCAGCCAAAGGCCAGCATTCCAGAGGCGGTCAAATCAAGGGCGTGATGATGCGGCAATTCGCCGGTGACAAAGGCGTCCGCGCCCAGCGCCAGCGCTTCACGCCAGAACTCGCCGCCGGAACCGGAGCACAGGCCGACGCGCCTGACAATACGCGTCATGTCCCCGAAGGGCTGTACGACGGTGTGAAGCGCTTCCGACGCGTGGCGGACGAACGCTTCGCCGGTCATCGGGGCGGGCAGCGCGCCGATCCACACGAAGCCCTCCGCTCTCGGCGCTTCGAGGGACAACGCCTGCGCCAGCGCGCGTCCGGTGCCCTCCGGCGACAGGTCAAGGTTGGTGTGGGCGGAAATCAGCGCCATGTTCGCGCGGATCATCCGGCAGAGCAGCCGCGCCTCCCGGTCTGTTTCCACCAGCCGTTTTCGGGCGTGGAACATCAGCGGATGATGCGTCACCACCAGGTTGGCTCCGGCGGCTTCCGCCTCGTCCAGCACGCGATCCGTCACATCAAGCGCGACGTGAATCGCGCGCACGGGCATATCCGGCGTCCCCAACAGCAGGCCGGAATTGTCGTAGCTCTCCTGCGTTTCAAAGGGCGCGCGGTCGTTGATGAAATCGTAAACGGCCTGTACGGTCAGCATGAGCAATGCGCCTCCGTTTGTCGTTGATAGAATGCCAGTTCCTCCGTGACCTGCGCCAGCGCCTGCTCGTCCAGTTGAGCGGCGGCGCGCAGTCCGCGCAGCTTGTCCGTCAGCACGGCGGCGCGCCAGGCGGCGTATTCGCCAAGCAGCGGCGAACCGCTGCGCCACAGCAGCTCGCCCCGGCGGAGCGCCGCGTCCGTCACAGGCGCTGCGCCCGACTCCGCGCGCCACACCAGATAGAAGCGTCCGGCGGCGCGGCATAGCTCCTCGCGCGTCAGGTGGTAGCCGATTTCCGCCACCGCGCCGCGAACCAGCGGCAAATCGGTGTGGGCGGACAAAATCAGCGTCGCGCCTTGCAGCTTTTCCGGCTGGCGGCGCAGGATGGCCGAGACGGTCTCGCCGCCCATGCCCATGATGGACACGCAGCCGCAAGGCTCCGTCAATGCGTCCAGACCGTCGGCGCATACGAGGGAGGCGCGGCTTTCGAGATGGCCGTGCGCGACGGCTGCCCGGGCGTGGGCCAGCGCCTTCTCGCTAATATCGGAAAGAATCATCCGCTGGCAGACGTTTGTGTGCAGCAGATGGCAGGGGAGAAACCCATGGTCGGTGCCGATGTCCGCGCCCAAGGCGCAGGGGACGTAAAGCGACGCGGCCAGGGAGAGTCGTTCGTCGAGCATGGCGTCCTCCGATGAAAAAGCCCTGCCACAAAGCGCGGCCAGGGCTTAAATGGTTAAGGCACCACCGCACAATTCATTGGTAGCGCTGGCGATGCCTTTTCCGCCATCTGCTGCTTGCAGAAATCTCGATTTGCATCCAGCAAACCTTCGATTTCTGCAATTGCATCTGACGCAAAATTCATTCGCCATCGCACCAACTCATTTGTGCGGTGTTGCCTTAATCGAGATAGTCGCGCAGCTTCTTGCTGCGGCTGGGGTGACGGAGCTTGCGCAGCGCCTTCGCCTCGATTTGACGAATGCGTTCGCGGGTGACGTTGAACTCCTTGCCGACCTCCTCCAGCGTCCTTTGGTGGCCGTC
>CAZRLM010000050.1:0-17039 GCA_964600835.1 uncultured Oscillospiraceae bacterium | reverse complement strand
GTAAACCGGTCGCCGCGGATCACCTGGCAGGAAGTGTGCAGCGGCGCGCCGTGCTGATCATAGATGACCTCAAACAGCTGGAGCAGCGCGGCCCCCGGCTCCACCTCCAGCAGCTTGGCCTGGGAGGTCGTCGCGTAGCACAGGGAAATCTCGTGAATGCCCTGGCTCGGCTCCACGCCGTGACGGCGGAGCGTCTCGTAGAGCGAGCCGGTCAGCGGCTCCTCCAGCAGCCAGACGTACTGCGGCACAAAGCGGTTCGTTTCCAGCATGACGGGCGCGCCGTCGGCATTGCACAGGCGCATCAGCTCCACCAGCTCGTCGCCCTCGGCGCAGGAAAGGCGTTCGACATCCTCCTGACCGGCGTGGGAAAGCGTCGCGTGAATCACCCGCGTCCCCGGCTCGCAGCCCATCATCCGGCAGGCGCTGTGGAAGCTGTTCACGTCCTTCAAATCCTTGCAGATGCGTGGAATCGCCACAAACGTCCCCTTGCCCTGATGACGCTTGAGCAATCCTTCCTTGGTCAGCTCAGCCAGCGCCTTGCGCACCGTCACCCGGCTGACGCCATAGGCGGCGCATAGCTCCTGCTCGGACGGGATCCGGCTGTGAATCGGATACACGCCCTCCGTAATGTCGCTGCGCAACTTCTGCATCAGCTGCTTGTACAGCGGGCTGTAGCTGTCCGTGTTCAAAATCTGCTTTTTCATCTGACGCCTCCTTGACAGCGCGCTTCCCGTTCTCCCGACGCCTCCAATATGTAGTATATCATTATCTTTGCGAAAATTCCACTCTTTTCTGGACAAATGTGTATGTTCCGGGTAGAATAGGGGTATCGCTCAAGATGACCGACGCGAAAGGGGATCGCCTATGCTGACCGAACCGCAATTGTCCGTTTGCCTGGTGCTGTACCATGCCACGCCCACCGTGCTGGATACCGTCCGGTGCCTGAAGGCCTCCGACGTTCCCTTCGAGCTGTTCGTTGTCGACAACTCGCCCAAGGACGGCATGGCCGCGCAGATCGCGGCGATTCTGCCGGAGGCGCGCATCCTGCCCCAGGAGCGCAACCTCGGCTTCGGGCGCGGCAACAACGTCGTTCTCCCCTATCTGCGCAGCCGGTATCATCTGCTGATCAATCCGGACGTGACCTTCGCGCCTGATCTGTTGAAACGCATGATCGCCTACATGAATGCCAACCCGCAAACCATCATCCTCACGCCGCGGGTTTTTAACCCGAACGGCACCGAACAGTTCCTTCCCAAAAAGCAGCCGACGGTGCGCTATCTGCTGGCGGGGCGGCTGGAAAGCCTGGGAAAACCGTTCAGCCGGTGGCGGCGGGAGTTCACCCTGGCAGACGAGTCCATCTCCGTGCCAACGGAGGTACAGTTCGCCACGGGCTGCTTTCTGCTGATCCGCACGCACGCCTATGTGCAGCGGCTGAAGGGCTTCGATCCACGTTTCTTCCTCTATCAGGAGGACTCGGACCTGAGCCGCCGCGCGATGGAGATCGGCGAGATCACCTATCACCCGGACTTCCGCATCACCCACGCCTGGGCGCGGGAAAACACCCGCACGCTGCGGGGCAACCTGCGGCAGATTGTATCCATCTTCAAATTCTTTGGGAAATGGGGGCTAAAGTGGTGACGGAGATCAACGTGCTGATGGCCTGCTACCAGGGCGAGCGCTTTCTCCCGGAGCAGCTGGCTTCCCTGCGCGCCCAGGACGCGGCGGACTTCGCCGTTCTCCTTCAGGATGACGGCTCCACGGACGGCACCGGGGCGCTCCTGCAAAGCGTCTGTCAGGCGGACGCGCGCTTCCGGCTGGGGCGCGAGGCGGGTCGCCATCTGGGGGCCATCGGCAACTTTTGGAGCCTGCTCGCCCAGTCGGACAGCCCGTATGCCGCGCTGTGCGATCAGGACGACTGCTGGGAGCCGAACCGGCTCTCCCGCTGCCTTGCCGCCCTGCAAACCCTCGAAACACGCTACGGCGCGGAGACGCCGCTGATGGTGCACAGCGATTGCCGGGTAGTGGACGCCTCCGGCGCGCCGCTGCACGAGAGCTTTTTCCGCCACCAGGGCTGGTCGCCCAGGGCCGTTACGCTGCCCCCGCTGCTGGTGCAAAACAACGTGACCGGCTGCACGCTGATGATGAACGCTGCGCTGCGCCGCCTGCTCGTCGATCACGGCGACCCGGCGCGGATGGTGATGCACGACTGGTTCATCGCCCTCACCGCCGCCGCCTTTGGACACATCGCCTTTCTGGACGAGCCGCTTGTCCGCTACCGTCAGCACGGGCAGAACGTGAAGGGCGCCAGCCAGGATAACCTGGCGCGCCGCGGCGTAGCGGCGCTGTCCCGCGCCCAGCGGGGCAAGGCTCGCGTCGCCTTGACCTACCGCCATGCGGAGGCCTTCTGCGACGCGTATGGCGACGCGCTGCCTGCCGCCGCCCGGCAAGTCATCGACCGCTACCTGGCTACGGAGGCGCTGTCCAAGCTCCGCCGCGTGATCGCGGTGCAGCGCGGCGGCTACGCCATGCAAAGCCCGATCACCCGCGCGGGGCAGATTCTTTTCGGATAAGCCGCATCGCAAAAGCCGGAGAGCAATCGCTCTCCGGCCTTGTTTGCTGATGCTCAGGCGTTTCAGCCCTGTTCCGCCTCAAAAGCGCGGAGCGCCTCTACCGTCAGCCGATAATCCGCCGCCACCTCGGGAAAGCTCGCCTTCGCCGCGGCGATGTCTCCGCCCCGCAGCAGCTCCGTGATTGCCGCGCTGCTGCGGTTCAGGCGGGTGAAGCTCAAATTGGCGCTCACGCCCTTGAGCGTATGCGCGGCGCAAAACGCTTCCTGAACGTCATTGGCATCCAGTGCTCTCTCCAACTGGGTAAAGCTCTCGTCCCGCAGAAACTTCACTGCAATCCGCTTAATCAAATTCTCCGTTTGCAGTCTGCGGAGCGCCTCGCCAAAATCGCCGTCCATGCGCTGATAGCATTCTCGAATCGTCACGGTACATCCTCCTGTTTTTCTTTGACTGCTTTTCTGTCCTGATCGCGAAGCAGATACGCTTCAAACTCCTGTACGGGCAGCGGCTTGGCGTAGTAGTAGCCCTGGGCGAAATCACAGCCCATCCGCAGCAGCTCCTCCGCCTGATCGGCGGTTTCCACGCCCTCCGCCACCGTTTCCATGCCCAGCACGGACGCAAGCTCCATCACGCAGTTCAGGATGCAGCGCTGGCGCTCCTGCGCCATGCCACGCACCAGGCTCATATCCAGCTTCAGCACGTCGAGGATCAGCTCGTTGAGCGAGCCAAGGGCCGAATAACCGGAGCCGAAGTCATCCAGCTCCACACAGAAGCTTTCCTCCCGCAGGCGTGAAATGACGGTAATCACTCGCGCCGGGTTATCCACATACGCGGACTCAGTGACCTCCAGATGAATCAGCTCGCGCGGCAACTGGTACTCATCCACAATGGCGATGATTCTCTCTGCCAGGCCGGGCGTTTCAAAGTCCGCCCTGGATACGTTGACGGAAATCGGCACCACCGGTTTTCCGGCATCCAGCCACCCCCGGAGCATCCGACACGTTTCCACCAGCACATAGCGATCCAGCTGCCGGATAAAACCGTTCCGTTCAAACAGCGGGATAAACTCTGCCGGGCTGAGGAAGCCCAGCTCCGGGTGAATCCAGCGCACCAGCGCCTCCGCGCCGCCCACCCGATCCTTTTTCAGGTCGTGCTTGGGCTGGAAGTACACCGCCAGCTGCCGTTCTTCCAATGCCACGCTCATGCTGTCGGTAATCGCCTGCTCCCGTAGCCGCGTGCGGCGCACCGTTTCGTTATAAGCAGCTATATATGGATCATAATGATACTTGATGCTTTCCACCGCAAGCAAAGCGTTATCGCACATCACAGGCACTTGCAGGCTGTGATCCACCTGCCCGTATACGCCCGTCCGAACCACGACATTATTGATCGGGCAGTCGGTCATCGAGGCTCGGAACCGTTCATTGCGCTCGATATGCCGCTCCAGCGGAAGGTGGTCGCAGAAAACCGCAAACACATCGCCGCTGATTCGCCCGCAAATCGCCCCCTCCGGCATGGCTGCCTGAATTTTTTGGGCCACATAGCGCAGCAGCTCATCGCCGCTCCGCACGCCGTGTCGGTCATTGATCAGCTTGAACGCCTCAATATCGGTGCAGAGCACATCGTATGCTTTCTCCGGATTGCCGTCCAACTGGCGCTGTGCGTGATCGTAGAAGAATTCTTTGTTGAGCACGCCGGTCAGCAGATCATATTCCACCTTATTCAGCATGGCGGACGCTTCGCTCAGGCGAATCATGCTTTCTACCCGCCGAAGAATGATTTCCGGATTATATGGCTTGGATACAAAATCGGACGCGCCGCTTTCCAGGCAGCGAATTTCCTCGCTTGCCTCCCCGCTGGCCGTCATGACAATGATCGGAATATTGGAAAAACGAACCTCCTGGCGCACAGCGTCCAAAAACTCATAGCCGTTCATGACGGGCATCTGAATATCCAGCAGCACAAGCGAGATTTTTGTCCCCCGCTGCCGCAGCAGTTCGAGGCCCTCTTTGCCGTTTTCCGCCTGGAGCACCACATAGTCTGGCATGAGAATTTCCTCGAGGATTTCACGATTCAGCTCGTTGTCCTCCACGACAAGCAATTCCCGTTTGCCGCCCTTCATGCCGTTTCCTCCTTTATCGCCGCTCTCAGATTGCAAACACGGCGATTGTCAATCCCCGCAAAGCAAATGATTTTCACATTTCATTATACCGGGATATAAGCAAATATTCAAGCGGTTTCCGCAGTTTCGTTCTTTTTCCGACAAAACGGCACACGCTTCAGCTGCGTGCCCGGGCAAAGGCGGCGGCGGCGCGAAGCCAGGCCGTCAGCTCCCCATCCACCTGCGCGGACTCCGTCAGGCGCAAATGATTCATCCATCGCCCAGGATATGGCTCCACCGTCCGCGCCAGGCGTGTCGACGGGCACCGCTCCGGCAGGCAGAACGCCGTCATCAGCGATCCGTCCTTCCGGTCGAGCCAGGCGAAGGCGAACTGCCTCCCCGCGCGGAAGGCAATCTGCGTCTTGGTCACGGACGGCGTCGCCTCCGGACAAGCCGCCAGCACCGCGGCACGGAACGCATCGTAGAGCGGCAACGCACGCGGGCTTTTGTCGAAAAAGAACAGTTCCTCCGCCGTCATGCTTTGTCCTCCACCATGTTCACCAGGAAGATGCTGCCAATGATCAGCCCGCCGCCCAAAAGCGTCAGCCAGGTCAGCTGCTCATTCAGCAGCACCGCACCGCCGATGAGCGTCGTCAGCGGAATCAGGTTGATGAAGATCGCCGAGGCCAGCGGACTCATTTCAAACAGCGCGTTGCCATAGAGATAGTAGCACAGCGCCGAGCAGACCACCGCCAGCACCGCGACGGCGGCCCAGCCGTCCCAGGGGACGCGGGTCACGTCGCACCGCTCCGGCAGCGCCAGCGGCAGCAGCGTGATCACAGCAGTCAGGCTCTGCACCGTGTTCATCTTCAGGCTGGAATAGCGCTCCCGTAAGCGGCGGCTGATAAAAATATATGCCACCCACACCACGCTCGCGCCCAGGATGAACAGGTCACCGATCAGCGACGCGCTGCCCTCGTCCGAGCTGCTCAGGAGGATCAGCCCCACGCCCGCCAGCGACAGGCACGCGCCCGCAATTTGCGCCGGACGCATCCGCTTGCGCCACGCGACCGCCTCCACCACCATCGTCAGGATTGGGATCGCGGCCAGAATCAGCGACGCGCTGGAGGTGGATGTGCGCTGGATGCCGTTGTATTCGCAGAAGTAGTAGACGGTGATTCCCATCAGACCGGAAAGCGCCAGCATCGGCAGATCGCGTCTTTCGACCCGCAGGCCCTCCCGCCTGGCCGCGAAGGGCAGAAAGCAGAGCGCCGTCATCACATAGCGCGTCAGCGCCAGCGTCATCGGTGTGAAGCCCGCGTTCATCGCGTGCTTGCTGGCGATGAAGCTCAGGCCCCACATCACGTTCACAAAGACCATCGAGGCAATCTGTCCGCCCATCAAGCTCCGTCCCTTCTGTCCCGTTCGCCATAATAGAAAACCCGCCTGTCGCACAACAGACGGGTTATCACAGGATCGCTGTTTAAATTAAGCTTCTTCCTGCGTCTTGGGGAGCGCGCGCTGCACATTGCCGCTGCGCAGGCAACGGGTGCACACGTTCATCCGCTTCGCGGCGCCATTCACCATCACGCGGACGCTCTGCACATTCGGCGCCCAGGTGCGGTTGGTGCGACGCTTGGAGTGGCTGACGTTGTGACCGTTCATCGTCCCCTTCTCGCAGATCTCGCAAAACTTACCCATCGAAAATCCACCTCCTCGTTGGAGATTGCACACATCAAAGCTCGTTTATTGTACCATGTTCCGCCGCAAAAAGCAAGTCCATTTCGGCAAAATCACAAAATAATTCCCATGCCAAAACGGACAGCGGAAGATTTCCCGCGCCCGTTTTGCGTCGTCACAGCACGTCAATTTCCAGTTGGCAGTCGCACGGTTCCTTGGCCACGCTTTCGGGACGGTACTCCGCCGCCTCCCGGCAGCCCACCGCTTGATAGAATGCCTGACTCTCCACGGCGGAGTGGGCGGAAATGTACAGCATCTCCGCGCCCTGCTCCTTTGCCCACCCGCGGCAGGCCGTCATCAGCGCCCGACCGATGCCATGACCGCGCTCCTCCTCGGAGACGTAAAGGTAGGCCAGCTCGAGGTACTGGTTCCGGCTGCCGAAGAACGCCCTCACCACCGCCGCGAATCCGCGGAGGCGGTTGCCGTCAAAGTCGCCGAACACCGCTCCCCCGCCGGAAAGCGTCTCCCGGAGGCTTTCTGCCAGAAAGACGTAATCCGCCCGCGACCATTCCTCCACGAAGGGATGGTCGATTACAATCCACTGCCCGTCCCGCTTGCGCCAACATTTCGTCACCACCTGATGACGGTGAAACTCCGCAAACAGCGACAGGTCGATTTCTTCCATTTGAATGGGGCGTACCATGGCGTTCCTCCTCGCGTCTGCCTCCGGAACGGGGGATTTGCTTCATTATATCATATCGCCTCGCCTTTGTCATCCATACGCACAGAAGGCGCCCAAACAGCGCCGGGAGGGGCAGATGGTTCGCGGGCGGTGTTCCCTCCCCGATTCAAAAAAAGTGGCCGCAGCCACTTTTTTGACGCGTCTTATCGCATCGCGCGCATCGCGTTCAGAATCGCCAACATCGCGACGCCGACATCGGCAAAGATCGCCAGCCACATATTCGCAACGCCCGCCGCGCCCAGAATCAGCACCGCCGCCTTCACGCCCAGCGCCAGCACGATGTTCTGCCGGACAATACGAAGCGTTTTGCGCGCCTTGCCGATGGCCAGCGGCAGCTTGAGCGGATCGTCGTCCATCAGCACAACGTCCGCCGCCTCGATGGCCGCGTCCGAGCCGAGCGCACCCATCGCGACGCCCAGGTCTGCGCGGCGCAGCACCGGCGCGTCGTTGATACCGTCGCCCACGAAGGCCGTGCGGCCATCCCCGCTCAGGATGCTGTCGAGCTGCTTCACCTTGTCGCCGGGCATCAGCTCCGCGTGCACCTCGGTCAGGCCCAGCTCCCTGGCCGTCTCCTCCGCCACCGCACGGCGGTCGCCGGTGAGCATCACCAGCCGCTGCACACCCGCATCCTTCAGGCCGCGAATCGCCTCGGCGGACGTCGGCTTCACCACATCGGAGATCACGATGTGGCCCATGTACTGCCCGTCCCGCGCGATATGGATGATCGTCCCCTGACGGTGACAGGGCCGCGCCGCCATTCCCTGCGCCGCCATCAGCCGCTCGTTGCCCGCGTACACCTCATGCCCATCCACCGCCGCGTGGATGCCTTGTCCGGCGATCTCCTCCACGCGCCCGATTCGGCTGCGATCCACCGCCCGGTTGTAGGCGGCTTGCAGCGACCGGCTGATCGGATGATCCGAGTAGCTCTCCGCCAGCGCGGCCATCTCCAGCAGCGTCTCCTCGTCCGTCACGGTGGGATGAATCGCCGTCACCGTGAACACGCCCCTGGTCAGCGTGCCGGTCTTGTCAAAGACGACCGCGTTCAGGTTCGCCAGCGTCTCCATAAAGTTCGCGCCCTTGATCAGAATGCCCTGGCGAGAAGCGCCGCCGATGCCGCTGAAGAACGTCAACGGCACCGAAATCACCAGCGCACACGGGCAGGAGATGACCAGGAAGGTCAGCGCACGGCTGATCCACTGCTGCCACAGCCCGTCAAACAGCGGCGGAATCACCGCCACCAACAGCGCCGCCAGGCACACGCAGGGCGTGTATACCCTCGCAAAGCGGGTAATGAAGCGCTCCGCCTTCGCCTTGCCGTTGCCGGAGGACTCCACCAGCGCCAATATTTTCGCCACGGTCGATTCCGCGAACACGCTCGTTACCCGGATGGTCAGCACGCCGGTGAGGTTCACGCAGCCGCTGACCACGCTGTCCCCCGCGGCCACGTCCCGCGGGAGCGACTCGCCCGTCAGCGCGACCGTATTCAGGCTCGACGCGCCGTCCGTCACCACGCCGTCCAGCGGGATTTTCTCTCCCGGCTTGACGAGAATCAGGTCGCCGACGGCTACCTCCTCCGGCGAAATTCGCACCGGCTCACCGTCCCGCAGCAGGGTTGCGGAATCGGGACGGATGTCCATCAACGCGGCGATCGACGCGCGGGACTTGTCCACCGCCCGATCCTGGAACCACTCGCCAACCTGGTACAGCGCCATCACGGCCACGCCCTCGGCGTACTCGCCCATCACCATCGCGCCGACAGACGCGACCGCCATCAGGAAGTTTTCGTCAAAAATCTGCCCATGGCCGATGTTGCGGGCCGCGCGGAACAACACATCCCAGCCGACGGTCAGGTATGCGGCGACTAACAGCGCCGTGCCCATCCAGCCGGGCACAAGCAGCCCGGCGACCAGCAGCGCCGCCGCCGCGCCCACGCGCCACAGCGTCCCCCACTCGCTTTCTGCGCCGCCATGCGCAGGGGCATGGCTGTGGGTATGAGGTTCGTCCTTTCCAGACCCGCCCTCCGGAAGGAGAATGCGCACCTCCGGCTCCACCTCCGCAGCCTTCTTCACCACCGCCGCGACGACCTCGTCAAAATGCTCATCCGGCGCGGCAAGCGTCATCCTTTTGCCAATAAAATCGACCCGAACCGCCTCCACCCCCGGCACGCTCCACAGCGCGTTTTCAAGCTTCGCCGCGCAATTGGCGCAGTCCAGATCTTCAACCTCCCAGGTCTGCTTCATCGGGCTTCCCTCCGTTCATAACATATGAACAACTGTTCATTTGTTATTATACACCTTTTTGCCCGCCTGTCAATCCCTGATCAAAAAAAGCGCCGAAGCGCGGCGGACGATGTCGTAAAAGCATCGCCGCTCCGCTCCGGTACCGTTCTGTTCCGGCACAGGGAGGCTATGCCGCCGCGCCGGGACTGATGCGCTTCATCCACTTGCGGCTTTTCAGCCGGAAATAGCACCAGACGCACTTGATAATCTGATCAATTTTCAGCATGGTATACACCCAAAAGGAGGACCAGTGGAACACAAGCCCCGCCAGCGCGCCCAGCGGGATGGACGCAACCCAGAGGAAGAGAATATCTCCCGCCATCAGGAACCGGGTATCTCCGCCCGCGCGCAGAACGCCCTTGGTCAGGATGCTGTTCATCGACTGGAAAATGACGATGAAGCCAATCGCGTTCATCAATTCAGACGCGATGAGCTTTGTTTCCATCGACACCTGGTAGTAGTCGATCAGCACGCCCTTGAGCAGCATGATCAGCAGCGCGGCAAAGCACCCCAGTACAAAACCCAGTCCAAGGAAGGTGTATCCCTGCTGCTGCGCCTTTTCAAAGTCGCCTTCGCCCATGGTATGCCCGGTGATGATCCCGCTGGCATGGGAAATTCCCTGCGTCAGCACGGAGGAAAGCTGCTGCACCACCATCGTCATCGAATTGGCGGCAACAAACGTCCGTCCGATTCGCCCCATGATCATGGCAACGGCGTTATTCCCCAGCGCCAGCAATCCATCGCTGATCAGCACCGGAATGCAGATGCGGAAATACTCCCTGAGCAAATCGCCGCAGCGCATGAAAAGATGGCGGAACCGGTAGCCAATGTGCTTGTCGCGCAGGAAGAAGTGGCCGCAGATGAACAGCAGCTCAAAAATGCGGGCAATCAGCGTGCCGAGCGCCGCGCCGGCGATCTCCATACGCGGCGCGCCCAGCTTGCCGAAGATGAACACCCAATTGAAGAACACGTTGACGAAAAACGCGCCAATGGAGCAATAAAGCGGCAGCCGCACCTGCCCTGCTGTCCGCAGCACGATGGTGCAGGTCAGCGACAGGCCCATGCACAGGTATGTCGGGATCATGTACCGCAGGTAAACCACGCCGTGGGCAATGATCTCCGGATCCGGCGTATACAGCGCCATAATGGTCTGCGGCGCGGCGGCGGTCACCGCCATGAACGCCACTGCGAAGGCAATGCAGACGCGCAGCATAATCGTGATCGTCTTGCGCAGGGAGTGCAGCTCCTTCATGCCCCAGTAGCGGGCAGTCAGCACAGACGCGCCCATCCCGATGCCCATGCAGCAGATTTGAAACAGGTTGATAAACTGCCCCGCCAGCGCGGCGGCGGACAGCTGCGCGTCACCCATATGGCTGAGCATCAGCGTATCCATCAGATTGATGCCCACGGTGATCAGCTGTTGAAGGGAAATCGGAATGGCGATCGCCGCCATTTTTTGATAGAATGCCCGCGTTCCAAGGTATTGCCGCCATCGGCCCTGCGCCAAAAGAATTCCTCCTTATTTAATGCGCTTTCAGACAATCCCGCGCGCTTCGTCTGCGACGTTGGCGATATCTTTTCGTCCGCGTGCCCATTCCTTTGCGCGAATCTTCTTAATTCTCCCGCCGGTCACCCCAGAAGAACAGCGCGACGGTGCCCGGGCCGGTATGGCTACCGATGGTCGTGCCAACGGAGTAAATCTCCACCTTGCCGTTCAGCTTGGGGAACCGCGCTTCCACCATATCGGCGACGGCGCGCGCATCCTCGTAGCAGTCGGAGTTGCTGATGTAACACTTTCCGGCGTAGTCGGCTCCGCCCTCCACGTGCTCCGCCATCCGATCGACAATCGCATGGATGACCTTGCGCTTGGTGCGAATCTTTTCCCGCGGAATCAGCCGACCCTGGTCGTCCATGTTCAGCAGCGGGCAAATGTTCAGCAGCTGGCCAAACATTCCCGCCGTCTTGCTGATGCGTCCGCCCTTGATGTAGAAGGTCAGGTCGGTGGAGAAGAACCAGTGGTGCAGGTGCAGCTTGCGCTCCTCCAGCCAGGCAACGGCCTCGTCAAGCGACGCGCCGCTGTCGCGTTTGTCGGCCAAGCCGTCCATCAGCAGCCCGTACCCGGAGGACGCGCCCAGCGAATCCACGACAATGACTCTTCTGCCGGGATGCTTCGCTTCCAGGTGTTCCTTGGCCACCAGCGCAGAGTTGAGCACCCCGGAGATGCCGGAGGACAGGCAGACGTGCAGCACGTCCAGCCCCTGCGCCAGGAAAGGCTCGAAATACGTCTCGAACTCCTCGGCGTTGACCTGGGACGTGCGGGTCTCCGCGCCGTCCCTCATGGCCTGATAAAACCGGTCAAAGGGCATCGACTGGCCCAGGTCATCCGGATAATCCTTTCCATCCAGCTGATAATGGAAGCAGATAAAATGAATATCCCGCGCCTGAAAATGCTCCCGCGTCAGATCCGCTGTGGAGCAGCAGCTGATGATGTAAGCCATAAAGCTCCCTCTTTCTTATCCCCGCGAAGGAGAAGTTATAGTTTATTCTACCGCAAAAGCAAAGCGAATGCAAGAAAAAAGGAGGCGAATCCGCATGATCAATCTTGTCATTGCGTTGGTCGTCGTGTATAATATTATTTGGTTTGTTTTCCAGGAAATCCCGAATGTGTTTAGATAAGAAATTGCCCGCATTCCTGTCCAAGGCGCCATTAATACGGCTTGACTCGAATGGCTGTTCTCGCTAATTTCGGAAAACGGAACCGGCACGACGATCCATACAAACGAAAGGCGGATGTGATTTTCCCATGCAAGACGTTGAAAAAGCAAAGGACGCCCTCCGCGCTCCCGCCCAAGGAACCAGAACCCTTGTTACAATCTTTGACGGACTCTCCGCGCCTCGCGCTTTTGTGCTTGATGAGTTGGGAAAAAATCCGATTTACTTTGGCCGTGATCCCAGAAACGACATCATTCTCCAGTCCCCGCTTGTCTCGGCGGCTCACGGCCGGTTTATCCGCCGTGGCAACACCTGGATGATTGAGGATAAAGCCGCGTGCACCGGCAAAGGCAGTACAAACGGCTTGATTTGCAACAACACGCCGATCGTCTCCCGCGCCATCGGCGACGGCGACTTCATCCGAATCGACAACGCCAGGCAAGCCAAGCCCGACGGCGTGCTGTTCGTTGTTTCAGCCGACAATTCAAGCAACCAGTGGCGCGCCGCTTCGCTCGCCCAAAAACCGCAGCTGACCATCGGTCGATCCAGAAGCTGTGAGATCTGGCTTCCGCATGTTTCCGTATCAAAATGCCATGCAAAGATCACCCGCGAGCGGGATGGCTACTACATTATTGATCAGCAAAGCACGAATGGCGTTTTTGTCAATGGCAAACGAGTTTCCGGCAAGCAGCAGCTTCATGAAAAGGATGTTATCTTCATCACCAACTCCAAGCTGATCTTTATAGCCGGGACGGTTTACTACTGCTGCTATCGAAACGGTATTTCCGTGGACGCGTCCGACATTGTGATCAAGCGCGGCACAGGCAAAAAGGCCCTGGTCACAAGCAACCATGTCAGCCTGAATATCAGGCCCGGCGAACTGATCGCCATTATCGGCGGCTCCGGCGCAGGCAAATCAACCATATTGAACTGTATGTGCGGCTATTTGAAACCAACGCACGGCGAGGTTTTCATTAACGGCGTGAATCTGTATGAAAATTTTGACGCGCTGAAAAAGCTGATTGGCTACGTTCCGCAGTCGGACATTGTGTATGACAACCTGACCCTGTACGATATGCTGCATTATACCGCGTCGCTCCGTCTGCCCAAGGACACCACCCGCGCAGAGCGCGAAGCCGCCATCATGCGCGCCATCAACATGGTTGAGCTGTCGGATAAGCGGGACAGCCTGATCAAATCGCTCAGCGGCGGTCAGCGCAAGCGGGCCAGCATCGCCGTCGAGCTGCTCTCCGATCCGAAGCTGCTGTTTCTGGACGAGCCTGCCTCGGGCCTTGATCCGGGCACAGAACGAAACCTGATGCAATCCCTTCGGAATATGGCTGATCACGGGAAAACCGTGATCCTTGTGACCCACAGCACGCTCCAGCTTCAAATGTGCGACAAGATTGTGTTTATGGGCAAGGGCGGCCGTCTTTGCTTCTATGGCTCCTACGACGCAGCGCTGACTTTCTTCGGCGTCTCCGATATTGTCGACGTATACAACCTGATCACGGAACGGTCGGAGGAATGGAGCGCACACTTTAGCCATGCCAGGGTATCTCCCGGAAATGCGCGCAAGGCTTCCGGCGTTTCCACCATAACCAAAGAAAATCGCTTCAAGCAGCTTGGCGTCCTGAGCGCGCGCTATTTTAAGCTGGTTGCCAACGATCGGCAGCGCCTGCTGCTGCTTTTGGTACAGGCTCCCCTGCTCGCCGTGCTGATTTCCTTTGTTGCCGACGGCAAAGAGTTTGAACAGTACGAAATGACAAAGAGCCTGCTGTTCGCGCTATCCTGCTCGGCGTTCTGGGTTGGTATGCTGAACGCCATTCAGGAAATATGCAAAGAGCGTACCATCTTGAAGCGTGAATACATGACCGGGCTGTCGCTGAGCGCCTATGTCACCTCCAAAATCATTGTGCTGGGCGTACTTTGCCTGATTCAAAGCGTGCTGATTACCTTTGTGTTCAGCCGGATGGTCGGTTTGCCGGAGGAAGGCGTTCTCTTCTCCCCGTTCCTTGAGCTGTTGATCACCACCTTCACGACAGCGGTTTCCTCTACTGCCATGGGACTGTTTGTTTCCTCCCTGTTTACGAACGCGGACAGGGCCATGACGGTTGCGCCCATTCTGCTGATGCCGCAGATTCTTTTCTCCGGTCTGATTTTCAAATTGAGCGGCGCGACGGAAATCATCTCCTGGATCGCGGTGTGCCGATGGAGCATGGAGGGCTATGGCACCACGGCGAACCTGAATGATTTGCCGCTTAAGCTGCAACAGGAAGGCATCATGCTCCCACACGAGGCGGAGTCCTTCTTTGACTTCACGACCGCTCACCTGCTTTCCTCCTGGGGTATCCTGATTCTGTTCACGGCTATCTTCCTGGCGCTCACCCGGCTCGTTCTCTCCAACATCGGGAAGGAAAAGGCCTGATGCCCACACAAAAACCCCCGCGACGGACACGCGCCCGCCGCGGGGGTTTTTTCAAGCTGTCAGGAGCACAGTTCTTCCCGGCTGCGGCGCCAGACCACAACGCCCTGGCCGACAGCCGGATCGCCGGTCAGCTCGGGGTTGAGCGACCGCAGCTCCTCCGCCGGGACGCGGTAGCGCCGGGCGATGTCCCACAGGGTTTCCCCGGGCTGGACAAAATACAGCACAATGCCGTCGGACGCGTCCGGCGCGGAAACGGCAGAGGCGTCCACCACCAATCGCGCCTGCTCGGTCGCGATCCCGTTTACCGACAAATGCAGAATGTATTTCATTTCCACCCGATCGGAGGTGATAGCACTCACGTCCACGTCGCTCACGCTCAGGGTGAGAAAGTCCTCCTCGCCGCTCTCGGCTGCAAAGGTGATGTGAAAAGGCTCCTCCTGGCGCGCCACCACCGGCACGGCGGAGTCGTCCGTCATGTACAGCAGCGTGACCTCCATCATGCCCTCGACCGTCAGCCGACCGCCGACCTGCTCCCGCCCAGTCATCACCGGGGAGGCAAAGGCGCACAGCACGCCTCGAACCGCCGGGCTGCCCTCGGGCAGCATCAGCAGCGCCTTGCCGCTTTCCGCTGCCTGTGCGCGCCGGTCGCTGACACGGCAGTTTACCGGCTGGACGGTCAGCTTCAGGTCGTCGCCGGAAACGGTATACGCGTCGTCGAGCAGCGTGACGGTCTCCGTGCGGTCGGCCCAGGCGCTCACGCCCAGCACGATTTCCGCCCGCAGCACCCGCTCGCCGTCCGCCGTTTCCTGGCTGGCGACGGCCACGTCCCGCACGGTCAGCGCGGCGGACAGCGCGTCCCCGTCCTCGCCGCTCAGCTCCACCGCGTGCTCAAAGGGGATCGTATGGCGTGTGACGACCAGCGGCTTGCCGGGCAGATCGGAGGCATGGTACGCCTCCAGTTGCACGCTGCCGGTCACGCCCGCCCGCGACATACCGCCGCTCACGCCGGTGAGTTGCGGCTGCGCCACGGCATAGAGCGTTTCCCGTACCTGCAATCCCTCCGGCAGCGCGAACTCCTCCCGCAGCAGCGTTTCGCCGTTTCCGGAGGCGACGGTTCGCTTTGCTGTCACCTCCCGCGTCCGCAGCTGCACGCCCGGCACACCGGCGATCCCCGTCAGCGCCTCCACCGGCTGGCGCGACAGCGCCCGCCCGCACACGGCGACAGTCGCCTTCAGCGCCAGGCGTCCGCTGTACGCGGTCGCTTCAACGTGCTCGACCGTCGCCTCCGCCTGACAGACTCCCCGCGGCTGCGCGCCCGGCAGCTCCATCAAATGCGTAAAGTCCGCCGTTGCCTCCATGGCGCTGATCTTCTCCGGGTCGCCCTGGGTGTACAGCACATGGAACACCACCCGGCCCGTGACCGTCAGGTGATCCTGCGTGGCCTCCACCGTGTCCACGGCGGCCATACCGCCCGCCTGCAATACCCGCGCTTCCTCCCGCAATCCGCCCGGCAGCGTCAGCTCGCCCTCCACCATGGCCTGGCTTCGGCCGCTGCCGGTGGGCTGCTCCAGCTGCACGCTTTCTTTCAGCAATCGCATCTCCATCGTCGATGCGCCTCCTTCCCTCTCTTGGAGAAGGATATGCGTCATCGCGGCGCGTCATGACGGCGGTTATCCCCGGTTCGCCAGGCCGATCTTCTTCTGCACCTTGCGGAGCGTCTTGGTCGCCAGATAGTTGGCGGTCTTGGCGTTTTCATCCAGCACGCCCTGCAAGTACGCCTTGTCGGCGATCAGCCGCTTGTATTCGCGCTGCAGCGGCTCCAGCGCGGCAATCACGCAGTCCGCCGTGCGAGCCTTCAGCGTGCCGTAGCCCTGACCGACCATCTCCTGGGTAATCGCGTCGATGTCCCCCGCGCCCAGCGCGCTCATGATAGACAGCAGGTTGCTCACGCCGGGCTTGTTTTCCGGGTCGAAGCGGATCTCGCCGTCGGAGTCCGTCACCGCGCGCTTGATCTTGCGGCGGATGGTGTCCGGATCGTCCAGCAGGGCGATGTACGTCTCCTCCGGGTCAGACTTGGACATCTTCTTCGTCGGCTCCTGGAGGCTCATGATTTTGCTGCCGATCTTCGGAATGTAGCCCTCCGGGATCGTGAACACGTCGCCGTAGATCGCGTTGAAGCGCTGGGCGATGTCCCGGCACAGCTCGAGGTGCTGCTTCTGGTCCGCTCCCACGGGCACCAGGTTGGTCTGGTAGAGCAGAATGTCCGCCGCCATCAGCACAGGATAGGTGAACAGGCCGGCGTTGATGTTGTCCGCATGGGCGGCGGACTTCGCCTTGAACTGCGTCATGCGCTGCAGCTCGCCCATATAGGTGAAGCAATTCAGGATCCAGCCCAGCTCCGCGTGACCGCTGACATGGCTCTGGCAGTAGATCAGGTTCTTCTTGGGATCGAGGCCGCTGGCGATGTAGATCGCAGCCAGCTCCATGCAGCGGCGGCGCAGATCGGCCGGGTTCTGCCGCACGGTGATGG
>CAZRLM010000049.1:0-17409 GCA_964600835.1 uncultured Oscillospiraceae bacterium | reverse complement strand
TGGCGCATCGGGCGACCGTGCGGCAGGCGGCGCGCGCGTTCGGCATCTCGAAGTCCTCCGTGCACAAGGACATGGGCGAGCGCCTCCCCCAGCTGGACGCGGCGCTGGGCGCGAAGGTTGCGGCGCTGATGCGCTACAACAAGGCGGTTCGCCACCTGCGGGGCGGCGCGGCAACCCGCGCGCGCTACCTGAAAGCGCGTCAGGAGGGGGTTGCAATTTCGCGTTGATCCGTTATAATGTAGAAAAACGGCTTTGACTGTTCCCTTGCCGCTGAGGAGGCGCGCCATGCGCATCACCGTTACGCCCGACCGAATGAAGTCCCTGGAAGCCGCCTTTATGGCGGAGCATCGCGTTCCCGGCGCGCTGCTGATGGAACACGCCGCGCAGGCCGTCTGCGCCGCGCTGACGCGCCTCAAGCCCGGCGGAACCGCGCTGTTTCTCTGCGGCCCCGGCAACAACGGCGGCGACGGCTATGCTGCGGCCCGGCTTTGGCAGGCCGCTGGCGGACGGGCGCAGATTTGGGCCATACCGGGCGAAGCGCGCGGCGACGCGGCCATGAACCGCGCTCTGGCGCTGCAATGCGGTATTCCGACGCGCACGCTTGCGGAGTGCCCGGACGCGCTGCCGGATGTCGATCTGCTGGTGGACGCGCTCTTTGGCACGGGTCTTTCCCGCCCGGCGGACGGCCTCGCCGCCGCGCTGATTCACCTGATGAACCAAAGCGGCCTGCCGGTTGTCGCCATTGACATTCCCTCCGGCCTGGACGGCACGACCGGCGAGGCGCTGGGCTGCGCCGTTCAGGCGGACGAAACGGTGACCTTCCACCGCGTCAAGCAGGGGCTGCTCCTGCGGGACGGGCCGCTGTACGCCGGACAGATCACCGTCGCGCCCATCCTGATTCCCGATTTGGACGGCGAGCCGGACGGGCTGCGGCTCCTGACGCCCGCCGACATTTCGAGGCTGCTTCCGCCCCGCCCGGCCACCGCGCACAAGGGAACCATGGGCCGGGCGGTACTGCTGGTCGGTTCGCCTGGCATGGCGGGCGCGGCGGCTTTTTGCGCCAACGCCTGCGTGCGGGCCGGGGCGGGGCTGACAACGGTGCTGTGCCGCGCGTCCATCCTGCCGATTGTGCAGACGCTCGCCCCGGCGGCGGTGTGCGTCCCGTTGCCCGAACGGGACGGGCTGCTCGCGCCCGAGGCGGAGGCGCTGACGTTCCGCGCGCTTTCCGCCGCCGACGCGGCCTGCGTAGGCTGCGGGCTGGGACAAGGCGTCGACCTGCTGCCGCTGCTCCGCCAGTTTGCCGTTGCCGACTGCCCCACTGTCTGGGACGCGGACGCATTGAACCTGCTGTCGATGCACGAGGGGTTCCTGCCTCTGAGCGAACGCGCCGTCGTCACGCCGCATCCGGGCGAAGCGGCGCGGCTGTGCGGGCTGCCCGTTTCCTTCTTTGTCGAGGAGCCGCTGGAAGCGCTGCGGCAGCTGTACGCGCTGTGCGGCTGCACGGTGCTGCTCAAGGGCGCGCGAACGCTGATGACAGACGGCGAAACCGTCGCCGTCAACGGCTACGGCACGCCCGCCATGGCCAAGGGCGGCAGCGGGGACGTGCTCTCCGGCGTCCTGACCGCGCTGCTGGCGCTCCGCCTCCCCTGCGCCACGCTGGAAACGGTGCAGCTCGCGACCCTGCTCCACGGGCTGGCCGGTCTGTGGGCCGCCGCGCGGGATGGCGAGAACGCGCTCACCCCCCAGCGATTGTTGGAGGGTATTGGCCGACCGGTCGAAGAATGCGGCCCGCTGCCCATCCGACTGTCAAATTCTCTCTCGCCATGAAAAAAACCGTATTTGTGGATGAAACCATCGGCCTCGTCCGTTTGAATAGGTGAAACGCGCCGGAGCGATCCCTCCGGCAGACGATGCAACGATGAGGAGGCACTTATGAACGATCGAATTCCAATCCTGCGCCGGTTATGCGCGCTGCTCGCTTCGCTTTGCCTGGTCGTGGCAGGCGGCGCGGTCCGGGCGGAGGATACCGTTTTTTCCGCGCTTCAGCCGCTGATGGATTTGACCGCGTCCGCCGCGCTGCGTGTGGGTGAAACGCCGGAGACCGTCACGCCCGACGGCACGCTTTCCGAGGCGTTTGTGTACAACTTCTTCCTGCTGGGGCAGCAGGCCGATCCCGCGCTCGGCATTACGTCCGAAATGCTCGGCGACGTGGAAGCGCAGCGCGCCTACCTGGTGAGCGCATTTGCCGCCCAGCCGCCCGAGCTGACCGGCATCCTGAACCTGGGCGAAACCTACGACTACATCGGCGTGCGCGCGATGGCCGCCGACGAGAGCGCCGACGGTTCCGCCATTCGCGTCATCGGCGACCTGTACCAGGCCGACAAGCCGCTCGACGGCATGACCGAGAGCGAGTACGCCCAGGTGCGCTGGCTGGACAAGCGCGCCGTGGTTGAGATGCACCGCGACGAGGCCGCGCCCGGCGGCTGGAAGCTCTACGCCTTCTCCGTGGACGCGGAGCTGCAAATGGAGGACGCGGCGCAGGCGTACTTCACCAAGACGATGGTGGAATACATCAGCACAGAATGCGGCTTCTCGCTCCAGTATCCGGCGGTGTTCTCCGAGGATACGCTGCATGAGAACGCGGATGGCGTGTCCGCCGCGCTGGCGGACGGCACGGCCAGCTTCTTCGCCAAGAGGATGAGCAACGAAAGCGGGTGGACGCTTTCTTCTCTGCTGGACGCGAAAAAGCAGGAAACTCCCGACGCGGAAACGAATACGAATGAAATCACCGGATGCGTTCGTCTGGTCAGCCAGCGGAGCGACGGCAATATCCAGGCGGATGTGTACATTGTCACGGACGCGTGGATCTATCAGGCGCAGCTTGTCTACACGCCCGCGCTGGCGTCCGATTTCTCCCTGTACAGCGATTATATGATGAACTCCTTTACCGCCAACGAGCTGGGTATGGGCTGAAACCCGCGCGATGTTCCCGATCATTGAATGGAGGATATGGCCATGAGCAAGAAGTTTTTCAAGCAGTTTCTGGCGCTTTGTCTGGCGCTGACGTTATTCGTCAGCCTTGCGCCCCGAGGGGCGGAGGCGGCGACGACCACCACCGCAACCGTCAAGGGCGGCTGGCTCCGGCTTCGGGCCGCGGCAAGCTTCTCCGCGGTGACCATCAGCAGCTATTACACCGGAACCGTCGTGACGGTGCTGGGCACCTCCGGCGCGTGGTATCATGTGCGGACGCCCGATAACCGCACCGGCTATATGTACGGCTCCTACCTGACCATCGGCGGCTCGTCCACCACGACGACGGAGAACACCCCCGCGACGGTCGTCAGCGCCAACGGGCTGGGTGTGCGCCTGCGCACCGGCCCCAGCACCGCCTACGGCGTGATCGGCCTGTATCCGGTGGGCACCTCGGCGACGATTCTCTCCTCCGGCAAAACCTGGCATTATGTGCGCATCGGCAATCAAACCGGTTACATGATGAGCCAGTTCCTCTCCGTGGGCGGCTCGCAGACGCCCTCCACGCAGAGCTACACCGCCTGGATCACCAGCGAGAACGGCCTGGGCGTGCGCCTGCGCACCGGCGCGGGAACGGGCTACGGCGTGATCGGCGTGTACAGCGTCGGAACGCAGGTGACTGTCCTCAAGCATAACAAGACGTGGGATTACATCCGCGTGGGCAGCCGCACCGGCTACATGATGAACAAGTTCCTGACCACCTCGCCCACCAGCAGTACGACGCTGACCTCCGTCGCGCTGAATGCGCAGGTTGTCTCCGCGGGCGACACGCTGCGGGTCGCCGCGACCTCCCCCGCCGGCGCGACCGTCAGCTATCAGTGGCTGAACGATCAGGGCGTGACGCTCGCCACCACCGCGACCTACCAGGTGCGCTCCAGCGACGCGGGACGGCGCATCTGCGTGCGCGTCACCGGCACGGGCGCATACAGCGGCACGGTGACCAGCAGCTACGCCACCGTCCTGACCGGCGCAGCCAACGCAATCACCGGCGTGACCATCAACGACGTTTCGCCCCGCGTCGGCACGACGCTGGTCGCGACCGCCACGCCCACGCAGGCGACTGTGAACTACGCCTGGTACCGCAGCAACGGAACCTACCTGGGCGCGGGCCGCTCCTACACCGTCACCGAGCAGGACGTGGGCTATCAGCTCTATGTGATCGCCACGGGCGCCAACGGCTATACCGGCAGCGCCATGAGCAACTACACCAACGCCGTCCAGGCAAACACGCCGAGCGAGTCGCCGTTCTCCGGCTCCGTCAGCCTGCCCACTACCGTGACGACCGGTACGACGCTGTATCCTGCGGTGACGCTGAACATCAACTGGACCAACTACCGGCTGGATTACAGCTGGACGGTGGACGGCGTAGTCGTCAGCAGCAACGCGACGCTGGACGTGACCGACTCCATGGCCGGCAAGTCCGTCACGGTCACCGTGACCGGCACCAGCGCGTCCGGCGCGACGGGCAGCATCACGAGCAACGCCTGCTATGTGATCTCCGACACCGTCGCCACCCTCACGTCGATGATTGAACACTAAGGCATCCTCTGCCGCGCCGCCTCACAATTCGCAGCGGCGCGGCTTTTCTTTGCCTGACAAGGAGGCTTTTCCATTGAAGCTCTTGCTGCTATTCCTTTTTCTGTTATCGTTTCCCTGCTTTGCTTCGGCGGAAGAATCCATCCTGACCGACGGCGCTTACCGATATACCATTGTGGATGGCGGCGCGTATGTGGCCGGTTACTTCCCCGAGGAAACGCCGGAAGAGATCCTCGTGCCCGCTGCGCTGGGCGGCTATCCCGTCACCGGCGTCGCGCCGATGGCCTTCTACAATGCCAACGACGAGTATGACGGCGAGCGCGTCCGCCGCCTGGTGCTGCCCGACGGGGTGCGCGTGCTGGAGCAGGGCGCTTTTGAGTGCGCCCACGACGTGCGGGAGATCGTTCTCCCCGGCTCCGTGGACGAAATCGCCGAAAATTGCTTTACGCACGTCACCGCGGAGCTGACCTATTCGCCGGAGAACGACCGCTATGCCAACAGCGACGGCTTTCTGATCAATACGGAAACCAGCACGCTGCTCTACGTCAGTCCCTCCGCCTCCGAGCGTCCCCTGCCCCAAGTACGCCGTTTGGGCGAGGGTTGCCTGTTCAACTGGGAAACCGGAGACGCGCCGGTGCTGCCCGATCGTTTGCAGGAGATCGGTTCACGCGTCTTTTACGATCAGGCGACCATCCGCCTGACGATTCCTGAAGGCGTTACCCGGCTGGACAAGCGAGCCTGCAACACCGAGCTGGACGCGCTCGCGCTGCCGTCCACACTGAAATCCATCGGCGCGTACTGCTTTTCCGGCGCGGGACTGTCCTCCGTTTCCCTGCCGGACGAGGTCGAGTTTGTTGGCTTCAACGCCTTTGACGCGGAGACGCTGGTGATCGCCAATGCGGCAACCCACTTTCAGACGGAAGCCGAGTACGACGCCGAGCAGGATTACGTCTGCCTGCCGCGGGACGGCGGCGCGTACATCGTCCAGTATGCCCCCGTTCAGCAACCGGAGGAGATCATCGTGCCCGCGTATTTGGACGGGCTGCCCGTCATCGGCGTGGCGGAAAACGCGTTCAACAATGAGGAGGCCGCCTATGACGGCGAGCTGGTGCGCCGTTTGTCGCTGCCGGAAGGGCTGCGCGTGCTGGCAGACGACGCGTTTCACTGCTTCCACGGCGTGCAGGCCATCGAGCTGCCCGCCTCGCTGGAATCCATCGCCGAGGGCTGCTTCTACCATGTATCGGCGGAGCTGACGCTGGCGGCAGGCTGTGCGCGGTATATTTTGCAGGACGGCTTCCTGATCGACACCCAAACGGACACGCTGCTCTACGTCAATCCTTCCGCGGCGGACAGGCCGCTGCCGCGCGTGCGCCGACTGGGCGACTTCTGCCTGCAAAACTGGCACGCCCATACAAGCCCCGCGCTGCCGGACACGCTGCGGGAGATCGGCACGGGCTGCCTTGACGACCTGCCGGACGTCACGTCGCTTATCCTGCCGGAGGGGCTGACCAGGCTGGACGATTTCTCCTGCTACCTGCCCGGCCTGCGTACCCTGTCGCTTCCCTCCACGCTGACCTACATCGGCGAGGGCTGCTTCAGTCAAACGGAGCTGACGGAGGTCACGCTCCCCGCCGGGCTGACCTTTCTGGGCGAAGACTGCTTCACCGGCGTTTTGATTTCCTATGCACCATGACGCGCATGAAAAAAGACGCTCGTCCCGGGGCTAAAGCTCCGAGACGAGCGTTTTTTGATGGATTTACAGCACCTGATTCATCCGCTTGCCGTCCAGCCAGGCGTTCAGCGTACGGAACACGATCTCCGCGCGCATCGCCATGGACTCCGCCGTCGCAAAGGCGACGTGGGGCGTGACACGGCAGTTGGGCGCGCTGAGCAGCGGATTGTCCGCAGGAAGCGGCGGCTCCTGATCGAACACGTCGACCGCCGCGCCGGCGATCCTCCCCGCCTTCAGCGCCTGCGCCAGGGCGGCGGCGTCCACTACCGGGCCGCGCGCCATGTTGATCAGGAAAGCGTTGCGTTTCATCATCGCCAGCTCCCGCGCGCCGATCATGCCGCGCGTCTGCTCCGTCAGCGGGCAGTGCAGCGTCACGATGTCGGATTCGCGCAGCACCGTTTCCAGCGGCGCATAGGTCAGCAGCGCTTCCGCCTCCGGCTTGCAGCGGGGCGCGTAGCCGAGCACCCGGCTGCCGAACGCGCCGCACAGCCGCGCCACCGCCTGACCGGTCGCGCCGGTGCCGATCACGCCCACCGTGCAGCCGGACAACTCCCGGCCCACCAGGCCGACCTTCGTGCCGCCTTGACGGCAGCGCGCCTCCACCGCGGGAATATTGCGCAAAAGCGACAGCATTTGCCCGACGGTCAGCTCGGCCACCGCCTGGGTAGCGTAGCCCGCGGCGTTGCTCACGGCGATTCCCTTTTCCCGGCAGGCCGCCAGATCGATGTGATCCACGCCGGTGAACGCCACGTTGATCAGCTTCACCCGCTCGCACGCGCGGATGACCCGTCCTGAGAGCGGCATATTCGCCAGCATCAGCACGTCCGCGTCTTTGCCCTCGCGAATCAGCGCGTCCTCGTCTTCGGTGCGCTCAAAGGCATGAAACTCATGCCCCGCCGCAAGGAGCGGCGCGACCAGGCTGTCTAACTGCTGCCGCGGAATCGCCAGGGATTCCAGCAGAACGATCTTCATTGGTTCGCCTCCGTTACTCGATGCCCTTGACCTCGTAGTCCTGCGCCTCCACCGCCGCCTTGAGCACGTCGTCCGCAACGGGCGCGGAAAGCGTCACCACGGCGGTTCCCTGCTCGTGGCTGGCCACGGCGGAAGCCACGCCCGGCACCGCCTCCAGTGCTTTCTTCACCCGCGCCTCGCAGTGCCCGCACATCATCCCGGAAATCTTCATCGTCTTGACCATGTTCGTCGTCTCCTTTTCTTCTTCCTTCCGCTCAGGCAGCGTCGCCTGATGGCGGAGTGCTCTATCCTTTTTCGCGCTGTGCAGGTCAAACAGGTTCAGCCGCAGCGCGTTGGATACCACGCAGAAGCTCGACAGGCTCATCGCCGCCGCGCCGAACATCGGGTTCAGCCGCCAGCCCAGCAGCGAGATGAACGCGCCCGCCGCCAGCGGAATCCCGATGATGTTATAGATGAACGCCCAGAACAGGTTTTCGTGAATATTGCGCAGCGTGGCGCGGCTGAGGCGAATCGCCGCGGGCACATCGCTGAGGCGGCTGTTCATCAGCACCACGTCCGCCGCGTCGATCGCCACATCCGCGCCCGCGCCGATGGCCACGCCCACGTCCGCGCGGGTCAGCGCCGGCGCGTCGTTTACGCCGTCGCCCACCATCATCACCGGGCCGTGCTCCTGCAATTCGCGCACCACGCGTTCCTTGCCGTCCGGCAGCACGCCCGCGATCACCTGATCCACGCCGGCCTGCTTGCCGATCGCCTCCGCGGTTCGCCGGTTATCGCCCGTCAGCATCACGACGCGCACGCCCATCCGGCGCAGCTGCGCCACCGCCTCCGGGCTGTCCTCCTTGATGGTATCCGCCACGGCGATCATGCCCAGCAGCTTGCCGGAGCGCGCAAAGAGCAACGGCGTTTTACCCTCGCCTGCCAGCCGATCGGCGGCTTGCAGGGCCTTCGGCGGCACCTGCGCGACGCCGGAGACGTACTTTACGCTGCCGCCCACCACCGGCTCGCCGTCTACCGTACCGCTCAGGCCGTTGCCCGGCAGCGCGCGGAAGTCGGCAGCCTCCTGCTCGTGCAGCCGCTTCTCCCTTGCCGCCTCCACAATCGCCCGAGCCAGCGGATGCTCGCTGCGGCGCTCCAGCGCGTAGGCCGCGGCCATCAAAGCGTCCTCCGTCACGCCCTCGGCGGGCAGCACGTCCGTCACGCGCGGCTGCCCGCTGGTGATGGTGCCCGTTTTGTCCAGCGCGACAATCTGCGTCTTGCCCGCCGCTTCCAGCGAGACGGCTGTCTTGAACAGAATCCCGTGCTTCGCGCCCATGCCGCTGCCCACCATGATGGCGACCGGCGTCGCCAGCCCCAGCGCGCAGGGACAGCTGATCACCAGCACCGAGATCCCCCGCGCCAGTGCGTTGCCGAAAGGCTCGCCGACGAGCAGCCAGATCAGCGTCGTCACCGCCGCGATGGAGATCACCACCGGGACGAACACGCCGGACACTCGGTCTGCCACCTTCGCGATGGGCGCTTTCGTCGCCGCCGCGTCGCTGACCATGCGGATGATCTGACTGAGCGTCGTATCCTCGCCGACGCGGGTCGCCTCGCAGCGGATGAAGCCGGACTGATTCGCCGTCGCGGCGGACACCCGGTCGCCGGGCGCCTTGTCGACAGGAATGCTCTCGCCGGTCAGCGCGGACTCGTTGACCGCCGTATCACCCTCCACAACCACGCCGTCCACCGGAATGTTCTCCCCCGGGCGGACAACGAACACGTCGCCCCGCTTGACCTGCTCGATCGGCACAACCTGCTCCTGCCCATCCACCAGCAGCGTCGCGGTCTTGGGCGCGAGCTTCATCAGGGACTTGAGCGCGTCGGTCGTCCGGCCCTTGGAGCGGGCCTCCAGCATTTTGCCGACGGTGATGAGCGTCAGGATCATCGCCGCGGACTCAAAATACAACTCGTGCATCCAGTGCGCCGCGTGCGTCGGGTCGCCGGTCATCGCCAGCAATGCGTACACGCTGTACAGGAACGACGCGGCGGAGCCGAGCGCCACCAGCGTATCCATGTTCGGCGCGCGGTGCATGAGGCTCTTGAAGCCGCTGGTAAAGAAGCGCTGGTTGATCACCATCACCACGCCGGTCAGCAGCAGCTCGACCAGGCCGATGGCGACGTAGTTGCCGTCGAATCCCTTGGGCAGCGGCCACCCCCACATCACATGACCCATCGACACATACATCAGGACAATCAGGAAGCCCAGCGACCATACCAACCGCCGCTTCAGACGCGGCGTTTCATGGTCGGCCAGCGCATCCTCAGCGGGCGCGGCGCTCCTGGCTCGCTCCCCCTTTGCCGACGCGCCGTAGCCTGCCTCCTGCACCGCGGCGATAATCTCCGCGTCCGTCGCCGTGCCCTCCACGCCCATCGCGTTGGTCAGCAGGCTGACGGAACAGCCCGTCACCCCCGGCACCTTCGACACGGCCTTCTCCACCCGCGCGCTGCAAGCCGCACAGCTCATGCCGGTCACCGCAAACTGTTTCAAAGCGCTTTTCCTCCTCCGCTCCCTCGAATCTTACTTCATGAGCTGGCGCAGCGTGCACAGCAGCTCGTCAATCGTTTCGTCCCTGCCCTGACGAATATCCTCCGCCACGCAGGTGCGGATGTGGCTGGCGAGCAGCTCCCGCTCGAAGCTCTCCAGCGCCGCCGCCGCCGCCGCCGCCTGGCGCAGGATGTCCGGACAGTACGCGTCCCGTTCCACCATGCCGCGCAGTCCGCGTACCTGCCCCTCAATCCGGCTGAGCCGGTTGAGCAGCGAGCGCACCTCCTGCGGACTGCGCTCCTTGTGGTCATGACAATGCGGACACGGCGTGTCCCAGTCCTCCGTCATGCGCGTCACCTCGCTCGTCAATATACCCCTTAGGGGTATGCTGATTATACCGCCGCCGCCCGCCCCTGTCAAGGGCTTTTTTCTTGACAATCCAGCGCCATGCTGGTATACTCTCGCCGACATAGAATAAGTATGTCCCCGCGGCGCGCCGTTCATGACGCGTTTCACTGCGCAAAGGAGGCTGTCGAAATTGTCCTCATCATCCGATTTCCGCGCGCGCCAGCCGGTCAAGTGGCTGACCGTGACCGCGTTGCTGATGGCGCTGAACGTCGTGCTCAGCTCCTTCAGCATTCCCGTCCCGGGCGGTCATCTGTACCTGAACGACGTGGCGATCTGCACCGCTTCAATCCTGCTCGACCCGCTGGGCGCGTTCCTGGTGGGCGGCGTGGGCGCGTTCCTGGGCGATCTGTTCTTCTACCCCACGCCAATGTTCGTTTCCCTGGTCACGCACGGCCTGCAGGCAATCGTCGTCAGCCTGTGCGCCCGTCGGCTCTTCCCGGACAGGAAGGCGTGGGGCGCGGGGATCGGCGTCGCGCTGGGCGCGATCATCATGGTCGCCGGCTATACCCTCGGTCGCGCGTTCGTCTACGGCACGCCGGAGGCCGCAATTCTGAAGCTGCCCTTCCAGTGCCTGCAAGCCGCCGTTGGCGCGGTCGGCAGTCTGCTGCTCTGTTACCCGATGGGGCTGCGCAAGCGGTTCGCCGCCGTCGTTCGGTAACGCGAAACGGGCGGTTTTCCCTTGCCTTTCGCTTCGGAATATGCTATAATTTGAAATTACCAAAGAGATCATCCGAAAGGAGGGCGCGCCATGCGGAGCATGACGGGCTGCGGGCGCAGTCAAGGCTCGTCGGCGGACTGGGAGGTCGCCGTCGAGATCAAGACGGTCAACCATCGGTTTCTCGATCTCTCCTGTCGGCTGCCGAGAACGCTCTCGTTTTTGGAGGAAACCGTCCGCAAGGGCGTTTCCGCCGGGATGAAGCGCGGCCATGCGGACGTGTTCGTCTCCGTCCGCAGCCTGAAGGATGGCGATAAGGTCGTTCGGATCGACGAGCCGCTGGCCGCTGCCTACGATGCAGCAGCACGGCGGCTTGGCGAAGTAACCGGGCAAACGCCGGACGTGACCGTCTCGTCGCTGATGCGCTTGGAGGGCGTGCTGACGGTGGAGGAAGCCGCCCCGGACGAGGAAGCGCTGACCGCCCTGTGCGCCGCCGTGTTAGCGGAGGCCATGGCACAGCTGGACAGGATGCGCCTGCGGGAGGGCGAGAATCTGCGCGCGGATCTTGCCACTCATCTGGATGCGGCCGAGGCGCTGCGCCGCCGCATTGCGGAGCGCGCCCCCGCCGTGGTGGAGGACTACCGCGCCCGGCTGACCGCGCGGCTTTCGCGCCTGCCCATCGAGCCGGTGGAGCCGCAGCGTCTGGCGCAGGAGGTCGCGCTGATGGCCGACCGCTGCGCCATTGACGAGGAGTTGTCCCGCCTGCTCTCCCACATCGGGCAGCTGCGCGCCTATCTGGGCGCGCCCGGCGAGATCGGCAAAAAGCTCGACTTCCTGATTCAGGAGATGAACCGGGAAGCCAACACCATCGGCTCGAAGGCCTCCGACGCGCAGATCGCCCAGTGGGTGGTCGATCTGAAAAGCGAGATTGAGAAGCTGCGCGAGCAGGTTCAAAACGTGGAGTGATCGACAATGCCGCTCTTGAACGTAGGCTATGGCAATATGGTAAACGCCGGGCGGCTGATCGCCATCGTAGGGCCGGAGTCCGCGCCGGTGCGCCGCCTTGTGCAGGACGCGCGGGACACCGGTCGCGTCATCGACGCGACCTGCGGCCATAAAACGCGCTCGGTGCTGATCATGGACTCGGATCATGTGGTTCTCTCGCCCCTGCAGCCGGAGACGGTCGCGGGACGAATGGAAGGCAAAAAGGGTACGCAGGATGAGGAGGAAGATTCATGACGGAGAGGCGCAAGGGAATGCTGCTTGTGCTGTCCGGCCCGGCGGGCGCGGGCAAAGGCACCCTGGGCGAACAACTGCTGAAGGAGGACCCCAGCTTTCACTTTTCTGTCAGCGTGACGACGCGCGCGCCGCGCAGCTATGAAATTCCTGGCAAGCATTACCACTTCGTCACCGAGGAACGCTACGACGAGCTGCTCGCCGAGGACGCGTTCCTCGAGCACGCAACGGTGCACGGCCATCGCTACGGCACGCTCCGCAGCGAAGTCGACCAGGCCATTGAGCGGGGCGAAAACGTGCTGCTGGACATTGATCCGCAGGGCGCGCGGGCCATCGTCGCCAAAGCGCCGGAGTGCGTGAGCGTGTTCATTCTTCCCCCCAGCTACGCGGAGCTGAAGCAGCGCCTCAAGACCCGCAACACCGAGGATCCGGTGGAAATCGAGAAGCGCTGGCACAACGCCCGGGGCGAAATCGCCCAGGCCGGAATGTACAAGTATCTCATCGTCAACCAGACCGGCGACGCGGGCCGCGAGGCCGCCTGTCAGACGCTGCGCTGCATCGTCGAGGCGGAGAAGCACCGGTCGCTGCGCTACGATCCCGAGATTCCCGAAGCGTAACGCGCTTCGTATCCCCATATGAGCTGCCGATAAGGAGGAAACGTATCATGTCGATTGTTGAGCCGAGCGTCCTTGAACTGCTGGATCATGCCGATTCCCGCTACACCCTGGTGGTGGAGGCTTCCAAGCGTGGCCGTCAAATCGTTGGCGGCGGCCAGCCGATGATCGACGGCGAGGGCCTGAAGCCTCTCAAAATTGCCGTCGAGGAAATCAATCGCGGGCTGATCACCTATGACAAGCCCGCGCAAGAGGAGAACGCTGACGCATGATGCTGACCGGTCGCGAGGTGGTGCTGGGCGTAACGGGCGGCATTGCCGCGTACAAGAGCGCGGAGATTGTTTCCCGGCTGCGCAAACTGGGCGCGAACGTTCATGTGATCATGACCGAAAACGCCACGCGCTTCATCCAGCCCCTGACCTTTGAAACGCTGTCCGCCGCGCCCGTCGTGATGGACACCTTTGCGCGCCCCGCCACCTGGGAGGTGGAGCACATCGCCCTGGCCAAGCGGGCGGAGGTGTTCGTCATCGCGCCCGCCACCGCCAACATCCTGGCGAAGATGGCAAACGGTATCGCCGACGATATGCTGTCCACCACCGTGCTGGCCACCAAAGCGCCGGTGCTCGTCGCCCCCGCGATGAACACCGGAATGTGGACGGCGGAAGCGACCCGTGCCAACGTGGCGACGCTGCGCGGTCGGGGCGTTTCCTTCGTCGGGCCGGACGCGGGCTTTTTGGCCTGCGGCGACAGCGGCGCGGGCCGCATGAGCGAACCGGCGGAAATCGTCGACGCGATTGTCGCGCTGCTCTGTCCCAAGCAGGATATGAAGGGGCTGCGGGTGCTCGTCACCGCCGGCGCGACCCGGGAGCGCCTCGACCCGGTGCGCTACCTGACGAACGACTCCTCCGGCAAAATGGGCTTTGCCATCGCGCAGGCCGCCAAACACCGCGGCGCGGAGATCGCGCTGGTGTGCGGGCACGTTTCCGTGCCGCTGCCGGAAGAAGTCGCTGTCACCCGCGTCGAGTCCACCCGCGACCTGGCGGAGGCCGTCACCCGTCTCGCGCCGGAGCAGGATGTGATCATCCAGGCCGCCGCGCCGGCGGATTATCGTCCCGCGCAGACCGCGCCGCAAAAGATCAAGAAGCAGTCCGGTGCGCCGCTGACGCTGACGCTCGTCGAGAACCCGGACGTGGCCGCCGCCGTCGGCGCGATGAAACACCCCGGGCAGACGCTCGTCGGCTTTGCCGCCGAAACCGAGCAGCTGCTGGACAATGCCCGCCGCAAGATGGAAAAAAAGCAGCTCGACCTGATCGTCGCCAACGATGTGTCGAAGCCCGGCGCGGGTTTCAACGTGGATACCAACATCGCGACCCTGATCACCCGCGACACGGTCACGGAATGCCCGCTGCAAAGCAAGGCTTCCCTGGCGGAAACGATTCTGGACACCGTGCTTGCCTTGCGAGATGGAGGACAGCGCCCGTGACGCGACACATCAAGTCCATGGAGGACAAGTATCTTCTGCCGTCGCTTGATCTGGTGGAGGACGTGTTCGCCAAACATGACAGTCTGGCGGAGGGTCGGCTTGTCCGACGGCTGGTCGAGGAGATTCGGTCGAAGAAATACTATCTGCCGGAGCTGGAGCTGATCATGACGGACGAAAATGATCAGCTGCTCGGCTACGCGATGTTCTCACGCTTTCATATCGAGGGACGATACGAAAACGAGCTGCTGCTGCTCTCTCCCGTGGCCGTCAGGACCGAGTTTCAGCGGCAGCACATCTCGAAGGAACTGCTGGAATCCGGCTTTGAGAAGGCGACGCGGATGGGTTATCGAGTCGTGCTGGTGGAGGGCGACCCGCGCAATTACCGCGCGCGGGGCTTTCAGCCCAGCTACCGCTTTGGCATCGAGGCCGGCCCGGCCATTCACCTGCCCCACCCCGACTGCCTGATGGCGAAGGAGCTGTCGCCGGGCGCGCTGGCGCAGATGCATGGGCTTGTGGATTATTCGTGCTACGAAGCGCTCACCTGAAAATTTGTTTGATTCTGTCTCTTTTTCGCTTTACCCCGGAAAATTCTTGACAGCAGAAGGAAACTATGCTATGCTTTCCATGCTTTGCGGGGCAAAGCGTTTTTTACGGGTAAATTGTTTGAAATTCAAAGGATTAAGATGGAAACGACGCAACGGGAAGCCATGATCAATCGCGTGCTGGTCAGCCTGTTCAACGATCTGCTGCGGCTGGAGGAGGATTCTCTCCGTCGCGCGGGCGTGGGCGCGCTGACCATGCGCGAAATCCACACGCTGGAAGCGGTTTGCGCAGCAGAGGGCACCTCAAACGACACCATGACGGCGCTGGCGGATCGGCTGCGGGTCACGGTTGGCTCGCTGACGGTCGCGGTGGCAACGCTGGTGCGCAAGGGATACCTGGTGCGCATCCGTTCGGAGAAGGACAGGCGGCTGGTGCACGTCGCGCCCACGGACGCGGCGCGGCAGGTCGAGGCCATACATCGGGCGTATCATCGGGAGATGACGCAGCGGGTCATCGACGCCGTGCCACCGGATCAGCTGGACGCCCTGCTGATGGGGCTGCAGGGGCTGTGCGACTACTTCTACGGTCAGGAGGAGAAAGCATGATTCATATTGTCACCGACGGAATGTCGGACATTTCGCAGGAGGACGCAACCCGGCTTGGTATCGACGTGCTGCCGTTGCCCATCCGTTTTGGCGACGAGGAGTTCTGGGATGGTATCGACTTGACGAAAGCGGAGTTCTTCCGCCGCCTGCGCGCCTGTACCGAGCTGCCCAAGACGAGCCAGGTGCCGTTGGAGAGCTTCCGCAAGGCGTTTGAAAAATACCTGGCTGTCCCCGGGGACGATGTGCTGTGCATCACCGGCTCGCTCAAGCTGTCCGGCTGCAACGCGGCGGCGGTGCTGGCGCGGCAGATGTGCTCAGCGCCCGAGCGGGTGACGGTGGTGGACTCCTGGAGCGCGACGGCGGGCGAAATGCAGCTGGTGCTGACGGCTGTCGCGCGCAAGGCGCAGTTTGACACTGCCGCGGCGCTGGGCGAGCACATCGTCGAGCTGCGCGGACGGCAGCACATTTTCGGTCAGGCGATGGACATGAAGTATCTGGTGATGGGCGGGCGCATCAACCCGATGGTCGGCAAGGTGGGCCAGGCGCTGTCCATCAAGCCGATGCTGAAGTTTGAGGACGGCGCGGTGGAGCAGGCCGGGCTGGTGCGCAGCGTCGGCAAGGCGCGGGCCTTCTATGTGGAGCAGCTGCAAAAGTATCCGCCGGACAAGACCATTCCGATGCTCGTCGCCGCGGCGGATGATCCCGCCGCCGCCGAGGTGGAGCGCGCCTCGCTGCTGGACAGCGGCCTCGCCCTGCCGGAGATTCAGCTGGCGGAGATCGGCGCGACGGTCGGCACCTACGTCGGCCCCGGCCTGATCGCCATCGCGTGGATCGCGGAAGCGTAAGCCGCGCGTCAAAATGCCCGTTGTCCAGACAGAGCTTGTCTCCGCCTGATTGTTACCGTAAGCCGAAAAATGTTTCAGCGAAAAGGTTCATCGGATGAGGGAGTGTGGAAGCCATGTTCATCAAAACCATTCTGTCTGTTCTGTTTCTGGCTCAAATCATATTCTGTTTTTCTTCGTCGCTGGAAGGTCGTCCTGCGGCGATATTCGGTCTACTGTTCACTATTGGCATTTTTGCCATTTTCTTCATCTATGTGGTGAAGCACCCTTCGAATGCAAATCAAAGCGCGAGACGCCCAAAGCCCCCGTATTCTTTCGGGGAAGAAACCCCACATGATACGCAGCCTGCGAACGAGCCGAAAAAGGACAGACTGACGTGATTCGCCCGCTCTTGCGGACAAAAAAGGCGCGCTTCCTGTAAGTAACAGACAGGAAACGCGCTTTTTCCCGATGAATACGACTTATATCCGCGCCACGCCGGTTTCCCGCGCGGCGGCGATGACCGCGTCGGCCACGACCCGCGCGACCCGCGGATCCAGCGGATCGGGCAGGATGCACTCGGCGGAGAGCGCCTCGCCCACCATATCGGACAGGGCGTGCGAAGCGGCCATCTTCATTTCCTCGTTGATGCACCGCGCGCGGCAGTCCAGCGCGCCGCGGAAGATGCCCGGGAAGGCCAGCACGTTGTTGATCTGGTTCGGATAGTCGCTGCGCCCGGTGCCGACCACCGCCGCGCCCGCGGCCTTCGCTTCCTCCGGCATGATTTCCGGAGTTGGATTGGCCATCGCAAACACGATGGGCTTCTCCGCCATCGTCCGCACCATGTCGCCCGTCAGCACGCCGGGCGCGGATACGCCGATGAACACGTCCGCGCCCTTGACCGCGTCGGCCAGCTTGCCGCGCAGGTGCTCCCGGTTCGTCAGACGAGCCATCTCGGCCTGCGCCGGGTTCAGCTCCGCCATGCCCTCGTCGATCACGCCGAAACGGTCGCACAGCGTCAGGCGCTTCACGCCCAGGTTCAGCAGGTGCTTGGCGATGGCGATGCCCGCAGAGCCAGCGCCGTTAAGCACCACGCGCGCGTTGTCCAGCGTCCGGCCCGTCACCTTCAGTGCGCCCAGCAGCGCCGCGGCGACAACCACCGCTGTGCCGTGCTGATCGTCATGGAAAACGGGAATGTCGCAGACCGCCTTCAGCTTTTCCTCGATTTCAAAGCAGCGCGGCGCGGC
>CAZRLM010000048.1:0-17594 GCA_964600835.1 uncultured Oscillospiraceae bacterium | reverse complement strand
ACTCCTTTTGAAGTTTTCTTGAATCAATCCTGTTGCACTTGATTGACAATCTACCCGGCGCCCCCTCTGGCGGGGTGCAGGGGCAGCGCCCCTGCTACCAGAGGCGGTGACCGGCGAGGGTCAGGTGGGCTTGGAGACGGCGGAGAAATTCGAGGTTGGTGGGTTTTCCGCGCTCAGGGTCGACGGTACAGCCGAAAAAACGGTCGAGCGCGTCAAGCCGACCGCGGTTCCAGGTGGATTCCACCAGCAGCCGCAGCTGACGCTCCACGGCGGCGGGCGTGAGCCGGTACCGGCGGCCGATCAGCGGATAGAGGCGCGTGGACAGGCGGCATAATAGGGGCGGGTGCACCACCGTCAGCGCGGCCATGTCCGGCAGAAAAAGCCCCGCGCGCAGTGAGGACGGCACGGACAGCGCAGTCAGCATCCCGCGGGAAAGACACAGCACCTGCTGATGCCTCAGCGGCGCAAGGCGCGGCAAACGTCCCGCGTCCTCCAGCGCGGCCAATGCGGCGGGCAGGCGCGACAGATCGCCGTCCGGCAAACGAATGTCCGCGGTCAGCGCCGCGCCCCTTGCGGCGATCACCCATGGCGGCGCGAGGGGCGGACGGTTCGCCAGCGCCTGATGAAACGCCCGCGCGGCGGCGCTGCCGTCCAGCAGCACCGCGTCCGCCGGGAAATCCGCCAATGCGCGCAGCCCCTCCGACGCGCCGCAAAACACGCGACAGCGCCATGAGTCCGACTGATCCTCTACAAGACGCAGCCAGTCCTCCGCTCGCGCGGCGGCGCATACCACAAGCCACTCCATCGGCCCGCCTCCCTGACGCAATGCAAATCAGGGCGGCGCATCCTGGCCGCCCTGATAGGAGGTTCCCTGCCGCGACATTAAACTCCTGCCGCGATTTCCGACGACTTTTGCAGCATCCAGTCGATAAACAGTCCGTAGCCCTGCGTGGGGTCACTGATGAACACATGGGTACGCCTATGAGGCCCACAGCCGGTCAAATTTTCGGGAGCCGCGGATACAGGTCGATTTCGATCCTGCCGTCAGCTCCCTTGGCGTATTCAATCCGGTAAAGAATCGCCCGGAGCAGCTCGTTCCGCTCCTGGTTGGTCATTTCATCGTAGCTTTCCAGCAACGCTTCGGTTTGGGGAATCAGGTCGGACTGGGCAGCCTCGCTTGTTTCCAGCCGCGCGAGCGTTTCTTCCATCATTTGCTGGCGCTGATGGATTTCCTCCAGCGCGTCGGTGAGCTTCTCGCGACGGGCGCGGAAAACGTCCGGTGTGTAAACGCCCTGCTCCACCAGATTGCAGGCAGTCTCCAGCTGCGCCTGGATTTTGCCTGCGTCCTGTTTGAACTGTTCCAGCTGCCGCTTGCAGTCGGCAATGTCCTCCGCATAGCCGACGGTATTGATTTTGACGCGGTAGCCTTCCAGCCAGCCCCGCAGCGCTTGAATGATCTCCCGCTCCACTACGTCAAAGTCCGCGCTGACATTATGGCAGTTGCGGCTGTTGACGCACCGCAGCCGCACGCGGCTGTTCTGCTTCGCGGACATAACAGTTCGAGCGATCCGCTTCCCGCAGACCGCGCAATAGATCAGCCCAACGAAAGGGCTTTGAAGCGCGAACTCCTTCCGAACCTTCGCGGCGGGCTGGCGTTCCAGGCGGAGCTGCTGGGCAAGCTGAAAGTCCGCCTCACTAACGAGCGCCGGGTGCAGGCCGTCAAACAGCCGGTAGTCCGCCATGTTTCGATGCCGCTTGATGCGCGTGCGAACGACTCCGTTCTCGACGCGCTTGATCTGTCGGCTCCACCCGCGCCGGATTTTGCCGGTATAGACGGGATTCATGATCATCTGGCTGATGGTGGAGTATGTCCACAGGTCGCCGTGCCGGGTGGGGACGCGTTGATCGTTCAGCGCGTTGGCGATCATCTTTGTGCCCGCGCCCGACAGGAACATGGCGAAAACGCGCCTGACCACCTCCGCCTCGGTCGGGTGAGGGGCCAGCGTATAGCCCTTTTCATTAGGCAGCTTGACTCGGTTATAGCCATAGGGCGCGATGCTGCCCAGGTATTTTCCCTCCGAGGCGGAGCTTTCGCGGCCACGGATCAGGCGGCGGTTGATGGTCTTGTATTCGCGGCGGCTCATGAACAGGCCGAACTCGAAGTACTCCTCGTCGTACTCGTTGCCGGGATCATATACCTTGGTCGGCGTAATGATTTTGGTGCCGGAGAACTGAAACACCTGGCTGATATACGCCTGATCCGCACCGTTGCCGCGGGCCAGACGTTCCACATCCACCACCAGCACGCCTGCGTAGACGCCCGCGTTGACCTCCTCCAGCAGCTTCTGAATTTCCGGACGCGCCGCGATGGATTCGCCGGAAACGACCTCGTAGTAGGTTTTTGCAATCGAGTAGCCTCTCTCCCCGGCCAGCTTGTCCAGGATGGCCTCATGGCGCTTCAGCGTTTCCTCCACGCTCAGCTCCGCATAGTCGCGGTCGAAGCGGGACTTGCGAAGATACTTCGCGTATTGCTCCATCTGCCGCCTCCTCTCGGCTTCTATGATACAGGGCGTTACGGCAGGCTGTCAACGCCGCCGCGCTGGCAATTCGTGGCCGTCATCCGCGCGGCCATGCGCCGCTTGTAGGAGTTGGAAACAATCTGATTGAGCTGCGTCATGCAGCCATGCGGCTCCCTGGCATAATATTCATCGTGGATTCGGACGGTGGAAACGTCGCTTTTCATTTCGGCTGCAATCATACAAATGTCCTTTCCGCGGGGGTGGCCCGCATCGGTAGTATGAGTGCAGGATGACAAAGTATTCATTCGCGGGCAAAGGAAGGACGGGCAAACAAAAAACGCCGTCCGCAGACGATCATGCGGCGGCAACGTTTGCCATCGCGGAGACCCGTCTGCGAAACGGCGAAAATCCCTGCGCAGGTCCTGGATCAGGCTGCCGGTTACAGCCGCCTGATTTTGTCCGAAAAGGCGTCCGCTTCCTCGGCGGAAATTTTCTCCTCGTTGTAGCGCACCCGCTCGTACAGCGACGCGGCGTCCTCCGGCAGGCCCTCGCGCGCCGTTTGACCCGGCGACCATTCCGCGTGCTTTGCCATCAGCCGCCCATAGCGGTATCGCACCCGCTCCCCGGGCGACAATCTTCTTTCGTCCACGCGGGTCAGCCGCTTTTTCAGCGTGCCCAGCAGGCCGACGCGCTCCTGCTCGCCCTCGTCGCGGGTGTCTGTGACCTCGTCCACAAAGTCCTCGCTGGACGATTGCGCGAACAGCGCCAGGCGCTTCGCCAGCGCTTTTACCAGCGCCTTCAGCTTGACATAGAGCTTCCACAGGACAAACACGACCAGCGTGACAGCCGCCGCAAAGGCCAGCGCATAGGCAACCTTCTCCAGAATCTGGGCCAGCTGGCTTGGCTCGGCTGCTTCGGCGGCCAAGCCGCCCAGGGCCATATCGCCGCCCGTGCCGCCGCCCTCATCGGGGGGACGGGTCAGCAGCTTCGTCAGCAGCGCGAAGAGGGAGGTCACTGCCATCACCAAAAAGTTCCAGGCGGTCTGCACGGCGCGAATGACCTCCGGCAGCGCGGCGAGGAAAATCACCAGCGCCAGCATCGCCAGGGTAAAAAACACGTTTCGCCGTTTCATCCGCTGCGGAACCCGCTGACGGCCCAGCGAGGCGGTATTCATCGTGCCGCGGTTCATGGAGAGCAGCGCCAGCGTCGCAAAGGCGATGAAGCTCCACAGCAGCATCGGCGCGGCTTCGCCAAGCATCGGATGGTTGCCCGTGCGGTTGTGCACATTGACGGCAATCTGCCCGACAATATGCGCGACCACGCCCATCACGCACCAAAAGGGATGAATCTCCCGGTTGCGGCTCCATCCGCCCATGGGCAGGCTGAGCAGCAGCATAATCGCATACAGCCCGGGAATCAGCAGCGCGCCGGGATAATCGACGACCGGCAGCAGCGCAATCCCCAGCACCACCAGCGCGGCGCAGCCCAAAAGGCCCGCCGGTAAGCGTAGCCGCCCCTTGACGGCCAGGCAGAGAACGGCCAGCGCCGCATAGGCTGCGGGAAAAGCGGGCAGCGCAGACAGACCGTCGCCCACGAAGGTGTTGAGCAGCAGCACGGCAGCGGGCAGCGTGCCCAGCGCCATCAGCAGCGGAAACTGGCACTTGCGCCACAGATCCTTTGACGCAAAGGCTTTCAACTCCCTCATGCAGCCGCCTCCTTTCCGCCCAAAACGTGCAGCTGCACATGGTTGCCGGCACGGCGGAGTTTTTGCAGCGCGGACTGAATCTCCTCGCTGTCATAGCAGGAGAGCACCAGCATATCCATGCCGGAATGGACGGTGAGGGATTCCAGAAAGGTGGGGAAGCGCAGCGTGCGCAGCACCGTCAGCCGCGCGAAGGCCGTCAGCAGCAGCTCCTCCCGGGCTGCGCCGCCGCTGGGCAGCAGCACCGTGCTGGTTTCTCCCTTGTCCAGGGGCATATTGGCCGCGAAACCGGCCGGAAGCCCGGCGCGGAGCGCCCGGACGCACAGCGTGGCGGCGACGGAGATCAGGCGCTCCAGGTCGCCCTCCTCATAGTCCATGAGGCGGTCGCCCCATTGGTTCGCCGTGCGCTGGGCGTTGAGCACCACCAGCAGGCGGGTCTGGGCGGTATGGTCATGGACGCGCAGCATGGTTTCGCCCATGCGCGCCGTCGCGGGCCAGTGGATGTCCCGCACCGGATCGCCGGGAAGATAGGGCCGAATCCCACGTACCAGGAAGGGATCGGTCAGCAGCTGGCGCTGGGCGATGGTTTCTCCCAGCAGCCGGGACAGAGGCTCCGGAACCTCCCGCTCCTCCAGCAGCCGTGGATACACCAGAATCGGCACGGACATGGCCTGCTCCCGGGAACATTGGCTCAGCCCCAGCAGGTCGCCCGCCGTCAGCGAGGCGTTGCCCAGGTCGTAAGCGCCCCGGTGGGTAAACGTCACCTTGTGCCGCCGTCGTATCTGCTGGTAGGGCATCAGCGAAAAAAGGCTGCAATAATACATCGAATCCGCCACATGAAGATTTTCCTGGCTGCCCAGACGCAGATAAGGGGAAATATAGCTTTCCACCCGCAGCCAGGGAACGATCAGCGGACGGTCGTTGCGCACAACCTCGATCATTTCCGCCTCCTCGCCCTCAAACACGGCGGGGCGGGAAAACGAGCGGGCGCATTGCAGCCCCTTGAGCGCAACGTGCTTGAGCAGCAGGCTGGTCAGCAGAAACACGGCGGCCATGACCACCAGGATGACCAGGACGCTCATGCGCTCGCCTCGGTGGGCGCGGGCAGGCGATCCAGCAGCTCGCGGATCAAGTCCTCGCCCGTCAGCTGGTAGCTGACGCCGCGCAGCACCACGCGGTGGGCCAGCACCGGCACGGCCAGCGCCTTCACGTCGTCGGGAATCACATAATTGCGGCCGCGAATGGCGGCCAGCGCCTGACAGGCGCGCATCAGCGCCAGCAGCGCGCGGGGAGACGGCCCCAGGCGAACCCTGTCGGGGTCGCGGGCGGCCTGACACAGCGCGGCCATGTAGCGCATTACGTCCTCGCTGATGCGGCAGGCCGTGATCAGCTGCGCGGCCTCGGCGACGTCCGCCGCGCTGGCGACGGGCCTCAATTCGGCCAGCGGCTGGCTGTCGATGAAGCGCCGCATCAGCAGCATGGCTTCGTCCTGGGTGGGATAGCCCAGGGACAGCTTCATCAGGAAACGATCCAGCTGCGCCTCGGGCAGAGGGAAGGTGCCCTGCGTCTCCACGGGATTCTGGGTGGCGATGACCAGGAAGGGCCTGTCCAGCGGATAGGTCACGCCGCCCTCGGTGATTTGACGCTCCTCCATGCACTCCAGAAGCGCGCTCTGGGTGCGGGGCGTGGCGCGGTTGATTTCATCCGCCAGCAGAACGTTGGTGAAGGCGGGGCCTTTGAGAAAGGTAAAGGAGCCCTCCTTCTGATTATACACGCGCATCCCGGTGATGTCCGCCGGCAGCAGGTCGGGGGTGAACTGCACGCGGCTGAAGCCACAGTCCAGCGACCGGGCCAACGACTTGGCCAGGGTCGTTTTGCCGGTGCCGGGCACATCCTCCAAGAGGATATGGCCGCCGGAGAGCATGGCGGTCAGGATCAGCTCGGTTTCCTTCTCCTTGCCTACGATGACCCGGCTGACGTTCTCGTTCAGCGACCGGGCCAGCGCGGCGATCTGTGAATACTGCATCAATGTAGTCCTTTCTTTGGGAAATCGTCAGTCAGGCGCCTTCAGGGGCGCCGGTTGGGCACGAAGCCCTCGAAGATTTGCAGATCGTAGCGGCTTCGCTGGGCGTCCATCTGCGCCTGAGAGCGGATCGTCCAGCACACGAGCGTGGGTCGCATCAGGCGCATGACGGCCATCGCGAGGGTGTGATCCGTTTCCGCCTCGTAGGCGATGAAGTCCGGACGACCGAGCACGTTTTGCAGCAGCGTTCCAACGAACACGTTGGCGGCGGTACGCTTCCGCGCGCCTCGCCCGAAGGCCAGCTGGCCGCGGAGAATCTCCGGTGCGTGGCGGCGGAACCAGCGCACAGCCCGCGGGTCAAAGCTCTCCACACACCAGGAGCCGACGTAGCGGCGCATCCGTTCCCGGGTCGCCGCGGAGAGCGCCTCGATATTCCCGTCGGATTTCAGCTCGACGATCAGCGGCACACGTCCGTTGACCACGGTCAGCACCTCGTCCAGCGTGGGGATCGTCTCCCGCGAGGTTCCCAAACGCAGCGCGCGCAGCTCGGAGAGCGTGCAGGCGCTGATGGCGCGGGGATCGCCGCACATCCGCGTCAGCTTGTCGTCGTGAAAGACGATCAGCTGCTGATCCCGGGTAAGGTGAACGTCCAGCTCGATGCCGAAACCGGCCTCGACGGCGCGGCGGAAGGCGGGCAGGCTGTTTTCGGGATGGGCTGCGTCCCAAAGACCGCGGTGAGCGTAGTCATGGCCGCGCAGGCCATCTATGTCCCGGCGGGGAAGCCGGGGAAGCAGCAGAAAGAGGTACGTTAGAAGCAGCGCGGCGACAAAGAGCAGCACAGGCAGCATCGCTTACTCCTCCACATCGAGGGCTTCCAGACCGCGCCGGGTGGCGGGCCTGGCGTCGCCATGGCGGACAAAGCACATCGTGACGAAGGAAGCGAGCACACACAGGGCGGCGTAGGGGAAAAGCGTCCGGTAGCCGACGTGCTCCAGCAGCGCGCCGGAGAGCACCGGCGTGATCACCTGCGCGGCCATGGAGAAGGTGTAGTAGTAGCCGGTGTACCGGCCCGTGTCCGCGCCGGAGGCCAGCTCCACCACCATGGGGAAGGAGTTGACGTTGATCGCCGCCCAGCCCACGCCGACCAGCGCGAAGAACACATACATCGCGCCGCTCATGTGATCCAGGAACGCGGCCAGGATGTACATCGCGGCCAGCAACAGAATGCCCGTCTGGATCATCCACTTGCGTCCGAAGCGGCTGGACAGCAGGCCCACCGGCCAGTAGCTGAGAATCGCGCCGACGGTGCCCACTAACACGCAGTTGGCCGCCGCGCCCTCCGCCACGCCCCAGACCTGCGTTGCGTACTTGCTGAAGGCGGTCATGACGGCGTTGTAGCCCATGAACCACAGGCTGACCGAGCAGAGAATGAGCACCAGGGAGCGCATCACCGCCGGGTGAAGGCGACGCTCGCCACCCTCATGGGTGACGGCGGTCTGCTCCTGCTCAGGCGCTTCGCCGTAGTGGCAGCGCGCCATCTCGTCCGCTAACTTCTTCTCCCGGATGGTGGCGAAAAGCATCGCGATGCAGGCAAGCATCAGCACGGCGACGCTGATGAACAGCACCGTGTAGTCGGAGTGGGCGACGCCCGCCTCGTCCACCGTGCGGATGACGGCAAAGTTGACCAGCGCCAGGGAAATCGCGCTGCCCAGCGCGCCCATCAGGTTGATGATCGCGTTGGCCTTGGAGCGCAGCGGCTTGGGCGTTACGTCCGGCATCAGCGCGACGGCGGGGGAGCGGTATAAGCCCATCGACAACAGCAGCAGCGCCAGCACCGTCAAGAACGCAGCCAGCGAGCCGTGCCGCACCACCGCCGGGAGGGAGAGCGTCAGCGTCGCCGCGCAGAGCGTTCCGACCAGGATGAAGGGCGTGCGCCGCCCCAGTCGGCTATGGCACCGGTCGCTCAGCGCGCCGAACAACGGCAGCAGCACCAGCGCGACGATGTTGTCCATCGCCATGACCAGTCCGGCCCAGGTGTCGCCCAGGCGGTAAGTGTCGCGCAGAATCAGCGGCACCACAAAATCATACAGCCCCCAGAAGGCGCTGATGGACAGGAACGCCAGGCCGACCAGCATCGTGCGCTTCACGTTCAGCTTCATCAAAATTCCTCCCATGATTCATGGATTTATAACCATTATACCATGCTTTTGCATTTTTGCCATAGACGTGCTATACTGGGAGCGCAAAAGATTTGAGGGAGGCCGTCACGATGCGGATTGCATTGCTTGCTACCGGCGGCACCATTGCCTGCCGGCAGACGACGGACGGGCTGACGCCTGCGCTGCGGGCGGAGGCGCTGCTGGAAAGCGTGCCCCGTCGGCCCGGACTGGAGATTGTCTGCCGGGACGTGTTTTCGATGGATTCCAGCAACATTCAGCCGGAGGAATGGACGCAGCTGGCCCGCGCCTGCGACGAGGCCATGGCGGACTGCGACGGCGTGGTGGTGACCCACGGCACGGACACGATGGGCTACACTGCGGCGGCGCTGTCCTATATGCTGCTCGGGCAGCGCAAGCCGGTGATTCTGACGGGGAGCCAATTGCCGATGGGTGCGCCGCTCTCCGACGCGGAAACGAACCTTTCCTGCGCGCTGGAGGCGGCAGCGCAGGGCGTGGCGGGCACCTATGTATGCTTCAGCCGCAAGCTGATTTTGGGCACGCGGGCGGTCAAGACGCGGACGACGAGCTTTGACGCGTTCGACAGCGTGAACCGTTCCCTCGCGGGGATGATCGACAGCGAGGGCGTGCATTTCCTGCGCCCCCAGCGCATCGACGCGGCGTACTGTCTGCGGCCGATGGTGGACAGCCGGGTGTTCCTGCTCAAGTTAGTGCCCGGCACCCAGCCGGACGTGCTGGACTTTGTCGCTAAGGCCGGGTACCGCGGGCTGGTGATCGAGGCGTTTGGGCTGGGCGGGCTGCATTACATCCGCCGCAATTTAGTGGAAAAGCTGCGGATGCTGCGGGAAAAGGGCGTGCGCGTGCTGGTGGTCACCCAGTGTATGTACGAGAAGGCCGACCTGTCCATTTACGAGGTCGGAACGCAGATGCTCCGGGCGGACGTGCTCTCCGGGCAGGACATGACGACGGAGGCGGCGGTCACCAAGCTGATGTGGGCCTTGGCGCAGCCCGATCCGGACGCGCTGCTCAGGCAAAATCTGTGCGGCGAGGTGCGGGCGTAGCGGCGGACTCAAGCTGGGAAGCGACAAACAGGCGCGCCGCCTCCGCGTTGTCCGGCGTGGTGTCCTCCAGCGTGATGGGAACCTCCGGGTGCGCGGCGGCAAAGGCGGCCAGCGCGTCGTAGCGCATTTCGCCCAGGCCGCAGGCCATCGAGGCCACGTCGGCCTGACCGGGGACGGCGCGGTAGTCCTTCCAGTGCATAACGGCGATCCGGTCGCCCAAGAGGCGAATCGCGTCGCCGATGACCTCGTCCGCGCGGGGGCAGTTCTCGGGCGAGAGCAGATTGACCGCATCCAGAATCACATACAGCGCGGGAGAGTCGATCGCTTCCAGCACCTGCCGGGCACGCTCGGGCGTATTGACGATGTGGCGGCATACCGGCTCGATGGCGATGCGCGCGCCCTCCTCCTCCGCCGCGCGAACAACGGGGGTCAACCGGTCGATGAGCAGTTGCAAAGCGTCCTCTGTCCAGCACTCCGGGCAGGTGCGGTACTGCGTGTTGGGCGCGCCGGTCTCCGTGCCCACAACGAGCGCGCCAATCTGACGCGCAAAGTGGAGATGCGCGCGATAGCAGGCCAGCGTGTGGCGCAGCGACTCCTCGTCCGGGGTCGCCAGGTTCAGGTAGCAGCCCAGCACCGCCGCGGGCAGGCCGCTTTCCTTGAGCGCGCCGGATACCTCCTCGGCGAGGCGGTCAGTCATCAGGGCGGGCGCGTCCGACATGGTAAAGCCGCTGAGGTTCGGGGCAAGCGCCAGGTGAACGCAGGAAAAGCCCTGTGCCTTGGCGTTGGCCAGGCGCTCCCGGAGGGTTGCGCCCGCCGCGTCGTGCAGGCGCAGGCCGATGGAATGGGTCATGGGAAATACCTCCTTCAATCCTTTGCCGTCAGGCAGAAAAGTGGGGAATACGAATGAAAACAGTTCAGGCGTGTCTGATGAAGCAAACTCTGCTCGAGCTGCAGGAGCTGCTGTTCATGCTCGGCCAGGACGTGCCGGAGGATGACAAGCGTCGCAAGGCGGAGCTTTGCGAGGCGATCATGCAGGTGGTCGAGACGGACAAACGCGCGGTGCGGCGCTGGCTGGGCGTGGACGTCGTGCGGGCGCTGCGGCGGTTTTTCGCGCAGCAGGGCGAGATAACAAAGCCGCTGACGCTGCACGGAACCGCGGATGAATTCATCCTGCTTGATCCGCTGCGCGAGCTGGGCATGGCGTGCATGGAAGAGCGCTGCTGGCTGATTCGTCCGGAGGCGCGAAGTTTGGTGTATCCGCTAACCCGCGCCGAGCAGCAGGACATCGAAGCGGAGGAGCGGCTGCTGGGCGCGGCCTCCTCCATCCTGTGTGTGCTGGGCATGGCGCCCCTCGAGGCGCTGAACCGGATGGCGCGCGGCATGGCGGGGTTTGACGGCGGCCCGGCGGAGCAGCTGGAAACGCTGCTGAACGCGTGCTATGGCTTCCGCGCCATGGCGGAGTTCGATGGCGTGAAGTGGGCGTGCCACTGGGGGCTGGACGACGAGGAAGCGCTGTGGGAGCGGCTTCAGCAGCCGTTCCTGGCTGCGCTGCCCTATCCGGACTGCGACTGGAAGCGCCTGGAATGGGCCGGCGGCATGCCGACGGCGGAGCGCGGCGATGCGCTGTATGAGGAGCTGCTTGATACGCTCACGTCCCGTGGCTGCTCCGGGGAACAGGCCGTGCTGGCCGTAGCGAACGCCGTCCTGCTCTACCAGAACGACCGGGGGGATGAAGCGATCATGGAGCTGATAGGCGCAGCCCAGGCAAAGCCGGACGCGGCGCTGCTCCAGCGTCTGACGGATATGATGAACCGGCTGCCGCTGTGGCTGAACAAGGGGTACAGCGCCGAAGCATTGATGGCCCTGCACAGACCGCGCCGGGTCGCGCCCAAGGTGGGGCGGAACGAGCCGTGTCCGTGCGGCTCGGGCAGGAAGTACAAAAACTGCTGCGGCAGGTTCCAGTGAGAAAACGGGAGGGACGCGCGTTTGCGTCCCTCCCATATTTTTTAGAACAGTCCGCTGATGCGGCCCGTGTCGTCCACGTCGATCTTCTCGGCGGCGGGGACGCGGGGAAGGCCGGGCATGGCGATGATGTCACCCGCGAAGGCCACAATGAAGCCCGCGCCCGCGGAGAGGCGGACGCTGCGGATGTGCAGCGTGAAGCCGGTGGGCGCGCCCAGCGCCTTGGGGTCGTCGGAGAAGGAGTACTGCGTCTTGGCGATGCACACCGGGCAGCGGCCCCAGCCCTCGTCCTCCAGCTTGGCCAGCTGCTTGAGCACGCTGCCGCCGAAGGCAACGTCCGCCGCGCCATAGATGCGCTTGGCGACGGCCTCAATCTTTTCCCTGAGGGGCAGCTCGTCCGCATAGGTGTAGGAAGGCTCGGCGGGGGACTGCGCGTCCACGGTGTCGCAGACAAGCTGCGCCAGCTCCGTCGCGCCCGCGCCGCCCCTGGCCCAGCCGTCGCACAGCTCGACCGGCGCGCCCACCTTGGCGCAGGCCTCGCGCAGGGCGGCAAGCTCCGCGTCCGTATCGGTGATGAAGCGGTTCATGGCGACAATCACCGGGCGCTTCCAAACGTTCTTCACATGGTCGATGTGGGCCAGCAGGTTGGGCAGGCCGCGGGTCAGGTACTCGACGCTTTCCGTGCCCAGCTGATCCTTCGGGCAGCCGCCGTGATGCTTCAGCGCGCGGATGGTCGCGACGACGACGATCGCGTCCGGCCAAAGCCCGCTCTGACGGCACTTGATGTCCAGGAACTTCTCCGCGCCCAGGTCGCCGCCGAAGCCCGCCTCGGTGACGACGTAGTCCGCCAGGCGCATGGCCGATTTGGTGGCGATGACGCTGTTGCAGCCGTGGGCGATGTTGGCGAAGGGGCCGCCGTGCATCAGGCAGGGCGTGCCGTCGATGGTCTGCACCAGGTTCGGCTCCAGCGCGTCGCGCAGCAGCGCGGCCATCGCGCCCTGGGCGTTCAGGTCGCCCGCCGTGACCGGCGCGCCGCCGAAGGTGCGCGCCACCTGCAGCCGGGCCAGCCGCGCCTTGAGGTCGGGCAGATCCTGCGCGAGACAGAACACGGCCATTACCTCGCTGGCGGCGGTGATGTCAAAGCCGTCCTCCCGGGGCATTCCGTTCGTCTTGCCGCCCAGGCCGGAGACGATTTGGCGCAGCTGCCGGTCGTTCACGTCCAGGCAGCGTCGCCAGGTGACGGTGCGGGGGTCGATGCCCAGCCGGTTGCCCTGCTGGATATGGTTGTCCACCATGGCGGCGAGCAGGTTGTTCGCCGCGGTGATGGCGTGCAGGTCGCCGGTGAAATGCAGGTTGATGTTCTCCATCGGCAGCACCTGCACATGACCGCCGCCGGTCGCGCCGCCCTTCATGCCGAACACCGGGCCGAGGGACGGCTCCCGCAGGGCCAGCATGCCCAGCTTCGTCATGCCGTCGGCCAGGCCGATGCTGACGGTGGTCTTGCCCTCGCCGGCGGGGGTGGGGTTAATGGCGGTTACGAGAATCAGTTTGGCCTTGCCGCCCTCGGGGAGCAGGGCCGGGTTCACCTTGGCGATATAGCGGCCATAGGGGGACAGCGCCTCCTCGGGGATGCCCGCGGCGCGGGCTATGTCGCCGATGGGGCGGATCTTTGCCGCCTGGGCAATTTCAATATCGGTCGGCATGAAACAAATCTCTCCTTTGACTCAATCGTTCGTTCATGGAGCGTGTTACCAGCTCATTATACCCTAATGAGCCGATCATTGCAAGCTATTCCCGAACAAAAACATCGAGAGGAAAGATTTATTTCGCAAATAGGCGTCAGTCAGACGCCGCCTCCAGCTCGACCATCTCTGCGATGCGGTCGAGCTCGCTGATAAACTGCGCCACGTCCATCTGCCCGTCGGCGAAGCGGTTCCGCAGCGTCGCGAAGCTGCTGCCGACCTCGGTGGCGCGCGTCGAAAAGGCGGTGGAGGCCGGGAAGAACAGCGTGGGCGCGAACTGCTTGTAGGAAGCCAGCGCCTCCGGGGAGACGGCCCAACGGCGGGAATCGTCGTTGACGGACGCTTCCCAGCGGGAGAGCGTCTCCTCGACCGCGTCCATGTCCGGGTCGTCGCGCAGATAGGCGTACCAGTATTGGTAGCTTTCCAGGTGCTCGTCCCCGAGGACGACGCACTCGCTGAGCGGCTTCTCCGGGTTTTCCATCGCGTTTTTGACGACGGAGATCAGGTCGAGGGTGTATTGAAGCGATTCCTGATAGTCGGGCTTCTCGATCGGCTCCGCGTCCTGATAGAGCTTCGCCGCGTCCTCGGCGGTGAACGGGTCGTGGGTGGCGACGCTCTCCACATAGGCGATCGCCAGCTCGGGCTGATCCGTTCCGGCGTTGACGGCGGTCATGTCCAGCAGACCGGTCAGCAGCCGGGGCTGCCCGTCGTTCAGCCGCAGGGAGATACCCCAGTCCACCAAATCCTCCATCTCGAAGAAGGCGCTGTCGTCCAGCAGCCCCGGATTTTTGCTTTCGCTTTTGACTGACTCGACGCTGGCGATGGCCTGTCCGGTTCGGCGGGCGTGATTGAGCAGCTCCGGCAGCTCGGGGACGTCAAAGCGGACGGACTCACCGGCGTACTGCTGCTGGTAGATGTACTCGTTCAGCAGCAGCTCGACCAGCCAGCGGGCGTAGGTGTTCTTTGTGTAGACCGTTTCGTCCCACCGGCTGTACACGTCGACGGCCTCCGGCTCCGTTTCCATGCGAATCACCCACTGATCCAGAAAATCCAGCAGCGCGGGGAAGGACTGGGGCACGTCCAGCGCGGTGTAGCCCAGGCTTTCCCAGACCTCCCGGTTCGCCATGAGCGGCTCCACCTGAATGTGGGTCGGAACGGCGTAGATACGCCCGTCCCGCATACACTGTGCGGCAATGCCGGGCCACATCCGGCTGATGGCCTCCTGAATGGCGGCGCTGCCGGACAGGTCGAGGCAGAAGCCCTTCTTCATCACGGCCTGCGGGTCGCCGTAGAGCGTGTGGAGGCCGAACACGTCATAGGTGAACTCGCCGGTGAGCAGCTTGCCGTTCAGCTCGTCGGTGGTTTGGATGTATTCCTCCGGTTCGGCGGGTACCAGCGTCACGCCGGGATGGGCGGCGGAAAAGTCCGCCTGCGCCTCCTCTGTCATGGAGACGAAAAAGGTGGACAGCTCCTCCGCCCGCGCCAGAGCGGGCACAAGCAGCGTCATGGCCAGCAGCAGGGTGAGCAGTCGCGTCAAGTGTTTCATGAAAATCGCTCCTTTCTATTGCTTAGTCGGATGGTGATGCGTCCACTGGCAACCAGGCCGTATCCTCCGGCGCGGGATCCACGTTCAGCAGCTGGGAAACGGTCACGCACTGATATCCGGCGGCCTTCAGCGCGGGGATGAGCTGCGTCAGGCAGCGGATGTCCTTCCGATTGGCGTGGAAGAGCAGGATGCTGCCGTTCTCCACGTCCCGCAGGGCCTTGTTCGGGTCGGTCTGGCTGACGTCCCAGCGCACGGCGTGGACGTAACCCGCCGCCTCAATCGCCTCCACGACCCAAACGTCGCTCTTTTTCTTTGGATTTTCGGACAGCGCGCCGTAGGGCGGGCGCATGACGCGCATCTTGTAGGGAAAGCCCAGCACCTCGTCCAGCCGCTGCTGCGTCCGGGTTAACTGGCGCTTGATGTCCCGGCTGTTGAGGTCGGGCAGGCGGGCGTGGCTCCAGGTATGGTTGCCGATCTCGCACCCGGAGGCCGCGACGCTGCGCCACAGCTCGGCATCCTTCGTTTTGAGCGCCTGCCCGATGACGAAAAACGTGACGGGCGTGCGCGTCTCCCGGCAGAGCGCCAGGATGGCCGCGACGTTTTCGGCGTTGTAGCAGTCGTCCACCGTCAGGGCGACGCGGGGCGCTTCCCGGCTGCCGTGAAAGACGGTGAAGCCGTTCTCGACCGCTCGCGCCGGGGCGCAGCCGATCAGCAGCACCGCCAAAAGGGAATAGGAAACAAGCTGCCGCGTTTTTTTCAGAAAACGGGCGAAAAAACCGCGTTTCATGGTGTGACGCTCCCTTCAGCCGATCAAGGCTGCCCGGCGGCGGAAACGACGGTCAGCGCGACGGTATCACTGACGCGGCTGTCCGCCACGGCCTCGCCGGTATCGGGATCGACCTCCTCTACGCACAGGTACAGCTGCAATCGGTAGCTCTCCTGACGGGGAATCGGTTCGTTCAGGCTGACCTCGCCGGAGAAGCGGATGGTTCCGTCGCTTTGGAGCCAGAGGTTGTAGCCCGCGCCGCCGGGGTAGAGGTCGCCGTTTTCGTCCAGCAGACCGTCGTACACGGTGCGGACGCGGCAGATTTTCGCGCCCTTTTCCCGCGCGTAGTCGGCGACGGACACCGCGCCTTCCGGAATGTTCGCGAAGCCCTCCTGAAGCGGGTCGTAATTCCAGGGCAAATCAAGGGTGAAGTCCTCCGGGATGAGCACGAGATTCGCGTCCGGAGCGGGCATGGCGACGCCTGTGACCATCAGGTAGGCGCAGAGGGTATCGTCGGTATAGGTCTCCTCCAGCGTGGCGTAGTAGCCGGTCACGATCACGTCATCCTGGGTAAAGACCACGTCGCCCAACTGAACGGTGTGCTCGCCGGTGACCACCTCGCCGCGCAGGGCAATTTCGTCGACAAACCGGTCGCCATAGAAACGACGGAAAAACTCGGCTGTGTTGGAAAAGAACGCCGCATAGGCGACAGCGCCCAGCAGAACGGTCAGCAGCACGGCGATCACAACCGTGCGCATTACCAGACGGCGGCCGCGCGGCGCTTCTTTCGTGCTGCGCAGGGCGGCCTGTACGCGCTGCTCAAAAGCGGCGGGCACGTCGCCGTAGAGCGCATTTGTATGAAGCAGCTGTTCCGGCTTATACGATTTCATCAGTCCTCCGCCTCCTCCAAAAGTCTTTCTTGCCTCATTCTTTCCCGCCCGCGGGACAATCGCGACTTGATTGTGCCTTCCGGCAGGCGGAGAATGGAGGCAACCTGCGATACGGGATGGCCCTCCACATAGTACAGGAGCATCGGCAGGCGGAGCTTGTCCGGCAGCTGGGAGAAGAAACGGTGCAGGTCGACATCCACGCCCGGGGCCGCGGGCGCTTCCGGCACGGCCTCGACGGGCATGACGCGCTTTTGCTGCCGCAGAATGGTGTAGCATTCGTTGATCAAAATGCGCGTCAGCCAGGGCGCGAGACGGCTTTCGTCCCGCAGGGAGGCGCGCTTGCGCCACGCCAGCTCGATGGCCGACTGCACCGCGTCCTCCCGGTCGCAGGGCTGGCGCAGCAGCGAAGCGGAGACGCGGTAGAGCGTCGACTGCATCGCGACGACCTGTTGGGCAAACTCGTTGTGCGTCATCAGGCAGATCCTCCGTATGTTGAAGCATCGGCAGCGCGGGAGGGAAGGCGCCCCCTCACGCCGTCGGAAATTGCAATTACACCCTATTGATGATTGGAAAGCCGTGGCGGTTCCATTGTAGCACAGTTTTTTTCGCCCGGGTCGCCAAAACAAAAAAAGACCGCCGCGGCAAACACGACAGCCACATCAGAAAGGAAAAATACCTGCCGAAAAGAATTTGGATTCTCCTTTCGGCAGGTATTTCTTTCTGTTGGATGATGCTCATCATCTCCCGATAAGTCGGAATTTATAGATATATCCAATATCTGCGCATGATGTGACAACCTTCGGCATCGTTATATGCTTGTATTTTATCCATCAACTTCCCACCAAGTTTCTCGCAAACATGAGCAGATACACTATTTTTGTCATTTATGTTCATAAGAACTTTGTTCATACCATGTTCTTTCGCAATAAGTAACCCCTGCTTCAATATCTCGGTTCCATATCCCTTACCTTGTTCGGATACGCGAACTGCATATCCGATACTGCCTATACCTGACATTACTTCCGGGGTCAATTCAGTTCTCAGTTGAAATTCGCCTATGAATTTTTTATCATCAACAGCCCAAAAGTGGAAGCTTATAGGCTGTCCCTGAATTTGCCCAGTCTCCTTCTTGTCATACCAATCTTTGGTTCTGCTAAACCATTCGTTGTCAATCAGTTTTGGATTCGTTGGTCTAAAGTAAATAAC
>CAZRLM010000047.1:0-18002 GCA_964600835.1 uncultured Oscillospiraceae bacterium | reverse complement strand
ACACCGTGGCCGAGCTGTACGCTGCGGCGCAGGGCGATCAGGCGCTGGGCGTGATGCGGACGCTGCAAAACAGCCGGATGCTCTCCAGCGACGTGAGCGCGGGCTATGATCCCAACTTCGCCGGTGTGTTCGAGCGCAAGAACGCGGCGTTCCTCGGCCAGGGCGTGTGCTTCAACAAGTACACCGGTTCCCGGGGCAAGTCCGGTTCCAGCGACGCGAACGCCGAGTACATGGCGCAGATTCGCGCGGTGATGGACGGCGCGAACGTCGCCTGGCAGACCGCGGAGCTGGGCAAGGTGGACGTGGGCGGCGGCGGAACGATCGCCTACCTGTGCGCCAAGTACGGCATGAACGTCATTGATTGCGGCATCGCGGTGCTGTCGATGCACGCGCCGTGGGAGATCGTCAGCAAGGCGGACGTGTACGAGGGCTACAAGGCGTATTGCGCCTTCCTCAAGGACGCGAAGCCGATGTAAACAAAAAAGCGCGGGGCGGCTTTCCCTTTTCGGGAGAGCGCGCCCCGCGTTTTTTATTGCGCCATTTCCGCTTCCACAAAACGCATATCCACCAGGCCGTCATAGGTGTATTCGCCGTCAAAGAGGTTGGAGGCGCTCAGGACGGCCATCGTCGTATCCACCGCCGCGGGAGAAATCACGCCGTCCACGCTCCACAGGTGATCCTCATAGGCGCGGTTCAGGGCGGCCTGACGGCCCTCTTCGCTCAGGGTGGAGAACTCGAGCGCCAGGACACGCGCGGCCAGCTCGTGATCCTCCTGGACGGCGGTCAGGGCGCGGAGCATCGCGCGGACAAAGCGCGCGCAGGTGTCCGGATCGTTCTCGATGGTGGATTGCCGAACGCCGATGACCGAGTAGGCGTAGTCGCCCAAATCAGGGAACTTGACGAACGGCTCCTCCCAGATGCCGGCGGTCACGCCCTCGCTGATTTGCGGCTCGCCGCCGTTGCCAATGTCCCCCTGGCCGTGCTGGAGCATCGCCGTCACCGTGGACGCGTCGGCGTTCTCAATCAGCGTGACGTCGTTGTCCGGGTCAAGGCCGACGCTTTGGAGCAGGTAGCGCGTCAGCAGGTTCGGCGAGCCGCCGTAGCGCCCGGCGACGATGGTCGTGCCCTTCAAAAAGGCGGCCATGTCCTCGTCGCTGTCGGAGGCGGGCGCCATGCCCTTGCGGGCAAACAGATACACGTTCGCCCGGTTGACGCAGTTCACGATGCCCTTGATCGGGTCCGCGTTGCCCTGGTTGGCCAGACAGCTGCTGTCCACGCCGCCGATGACGGCGAACGCGTCGCCGCTGACGACCGCGGTGACGTGCGCGCCGCCCGTCGCCTGAACGACGGTGACGTCCAGCCCCTCCTCGGCGAAGTAACCCTCGTGCATGGCGACGTAGAGCGGCAGGTAGCCGATCAGGTGAACCGGCTCGGCGACGGTGAGCGGGCGCAGCGCCTCGGCTCCCGCGGTCGAGGCCGTCAGGAGCAGGAGCGTCAGCAGCAGAGCAAGCATCTTCTTCATGGGTCAATCTCCTCCTTTTCTTTCCTGTCCGGAGGACCAGCGGCGGCCGAGCAGCTTTTCCAGCCCGACGACCGCCAGGTACATCAGCACGGACAGCATGGACAGCACCACCACGCCGACCCAGACCAGCTTGAGGTCAAAAGTGGTGCCAGCGTAAACAATCATACGTCCCAGCCCGCGATCCGATGCGATGAATTCACCGACGATCGCGCCAGCCATGGCCAGGGCGATGTTCACCCGCAGCCCGGAAATGATCCACGGCATGGCGGAGGGCACGACGAGGTGGACGAACACCTGCCGTCGCTTCGCGCCCAGGGAAAACATCAGCGTCGACAGCGCGGGATCGACGGCCTTTACGCCGCTCCAGGCGGACATGGCCGCGGTGATGACCGTCATCAGGAAGGCAAGCGCTACCTTGGAGGGAAAGCCGATGCCGAACAGGATGACGAGCACCGGGGCCAGGGCTAACTTGGGCAGGGCGTTGAGCACCACCAGCCACGGCTCCGCCACCAGCGCCGTGCGGCGGCTGAACCAGAACAGCAGACCTACCGCCGAGCCGACGATCGTCCCGAATGTAAAGCCGAGCAGCGTGGACGCGCCGGTGTAAACGATGTCGCGCCACAGTGTCCCGCTTTGCCACTTATTGATGGCGGTGCGCGCGATTTCCGCCGGACTGGAGAAGAAGAACGGGTCCAGCCATCCCCATCGCGCGCCAAGCTCCCACAGCGCGATCAGCGCGATGAGCAGCCCCCAGCGCCAAAAGGCGACGGCACGTTTGTCCGGGTCGCGCTCCCTGCGCACGCCGGTGGGCGGAGTAACCGCGTTGCTCATGACGATTCCACCTCCTTGAGCAGCAGCGCCATCAGTTCATGCTTATGGCGAGTCAGGGCCGGGGAGGAGAGCATCTCCGGCGTTCGCGGCCGGGGCAGGTCGATGGCGACGCGGGCGCGAACCCGGCCGGGGCGCTCCGTCATCACCACCACCTCGTCGGAAAGCAGGATGGCCTCCTCCACGTCGTGGGTGACAAACAGGATGGTCTTTCGCGTATCCTGCCAGATGTCCAGAAGGGTCATTTGCAGCTGCAACCGGGTGATCGCGTCCAGCGCGCCGAAAGGCTCGTCGAGCAGGAGCACGTCGCAGCCGGTAAGCAGCGTGCGCATCAGCGCGGCCCGCTGACGCATTCCGCCGGAGAGCTGGTGCGGCTTCTTGCTTTCAAAGCCGCGCAGCCCGCACCGGTCGATCAGCGGCGAGGCGGCGCGGAGCGCGTCCCGCTTTTTCACCCCGCGCAGCGTCTGCCCCAGCGTGACGTTATCCGCGATTGTGCGCCAGGGGAGGAGCAGGTCGCGCTGGAGCATATAACCGACCTGTCCCGCGCGCCCAATGACGGACGCGCCGTCGATGAGCACATCGCCGCCGGAGGGCGCGAGCAGCCCGGCAATGATGTTGAACAGCGTGGACTTTCCGCAGCCGCTCGGCCCCAGGATGGAGACGAACGCGCCCCTGCGCACGTCCAGGCTGACCTCCTCGATGGCCGTCACCGCCTGCGCCCCGCTGTCGAACCGCTTTGTCACGTTTGCTACCCGGAGGTAAGCAAGGTCAGGCATGATTCACTTCCTTCCCGGGCAGGGTCGGTTGCCTCCGCCCTGCCGTCACCCCCAGCGTATGCCGGGGACGCGCGGACGGGAACAGCCGGAAAGGAAATCAGCCCCGCCCTGGCAGGAGATGGCGGCGCTTTGCAGAATGTATGAAGGAAAAGGCACCAGGGAAAGCGAGGAGAACGACATGATTGAGTTCGGGACGGGCGGCTGGCGCGCGGTGATCGGCGACGGCTTCACCAGGGCGAACATTCAGCGCGTTGCGCTGGCGCTGGCGCGGCGGATGCGCCGGGAAGGCGTTGCGGGCGCCGGGATGTGTATCGGCTACGACAGGCGCTTTTTGAGCCGGGAGAGCGCGATCTGGTTCTCCGAGGTCATGGCTGCGGAACGCATCCGGCTGTACTTTGTCAACCTGGCCGCGCCCACGCCGCAGATCATGTTCACCGTCAAGCATATGAAGCTGCCTTATGGCGCGGCGGTAACCGCGAGCCATAACCCGGCGATCTACAACGGCATCAAGCTGTTCACAAATGGCGGTCGGGACGCGACGCAGGACGTTACCGACGCGCTGGGCGCGGAGGCAAACGCTTTGCGGGACGAGGAAATTCGCACGATGCCCTTCCAGGAGGCGCGGGAGCAGGGGCTGATTACCTACATCGACCCGCGGGACGATTACCTGGATTCAATCATGAACCAGATTGACATCGACGCGATCCGCGCCCGCCGCCCGCGCATCGAACTGGATCCGATGTACGGCGTCAGCCTGACGGGCCTGATGACCATTCTTTATACGGCGCGATGCGACGTCGATGTGATCAACGACCGGCACGACGCGTTCTTCGGCGGACACCTGCCCGCGCCGAATCCGGAAACGCTGCGCGATTTGCAGGCGGTGGTGGCCGAGCATCACGCGGACATCGGTATCGCGACCGACGGCGATGCCGACCGCCTGGGCATCATCGATGAAAAGGGCAGCTACGTCCCGGCCAACGAGGTGCTGGTGCTGCTGTACCATTATCTGATGAAGTACAAGGGCTGGCGCGGCGCGGCGGTGCGCAACATTGCGACGACGCACCTGCTCGATCGGGTTGCGGCGACCTTTGGTCAAAAGTGCGTGGAGGTGCCGGTAGGCTTCAAGCACATCTCCGCGGGGATGGACGCGCATGACGCGCTCATCGGCGGCGAATCCTCCGGCGGGCTGACGGTGCGGGGACACATCAGCGGCAAGGACGGCCTCTACGCCGCGTCGCTGCTCGTGGAGATGCTTTCCGTGACCCATAAGCCGCTCTCCGCCCTCGTTCAGGAGCTGTACGATACCTATGGCGAGCTGCACATGGCCGAGTACGACTGGGGGCTGACCGAAACGCGGCGCGGGGAAATTCATCGCCTGGTAATGGAGGACAAGCAGCTGCCGGACTTCGGGCTGCCCGTGCGTCGGATCAGCTATCTGGATGGTTGCAAGGTGTATTTTGACGAAGGCTGGATCATTATCCGGTTCTCCGGCACCGAGCCGCGGGTGCGCGTTTTCGCCGAGCGGGACACGCTCGAGCACGCCCGGGCGCTGGTCAAAATCATGGCTGATTTCGTGCATCTGCCGTTTTCGGAGCGCTGACCTCTTGACGGCGCGGCGTCGATGCGGTACACTAACACACAGGAAACACAGCCGCGTTCAGGCGGCGCAGGAAAGGATGAAGGACGAATGAAGATCTATGCTGTGACGGACGAGGCGTTCCGTCCCTATGGCCGCGTGGCGGAAGGGTATCCGGTGGACGGGCTGATGGCCGCGCTGAAGAAGACCCCGCAGACGGACGCGGTGGTCTATGTGCCCAAGGATGAGACGCTCCATCAGGCGGAGAACGCGGAGGCGATCGGCGAGAAGCTGTTCGGCGGGATGCCCTTCCAGTTTGGCTGGTGCAACGGTCGCAATACGAAGCTGAATTGCCTGGAATTCCACCGCGACAGCGAGTTCAACCTGGGCACGGAGGACTTTATCCTGCTGCTGGCCAAGCAGGACGAGATCATCGACGGCGTACTGGACACGGCGAAGGTCAAGGCGTTCCGCGTGCCCGCGGGCGTGCTGGTCGAGGTGTACGCGACCACGCTGCATTACGCGCCCTGCCATGTGAACGCCGAGGACGGCTTCCATGTGATGGTGGCGCTGCCTGCCGGCACGAACACCGATTACGCGGATCACAGCGCCCCCAACTACATGGACGGCACGCTGTGGGCGCGCAACAAGTGGCTGCTGGCCCACGCGGAATCCTCCGAGGCCGCGCAAGGCGCGGTGGTGGGCCTCAAAGGCGTGAACATTGACATCAAGGACGAGCTGTAATCATTGGAAATGGACAAAAAAAGCGGCCGCGGACTTCAAAGATCCGCGGCCGCTCTTTTCATGCTTACACGTTCCAAATGTCTTTTGCGTACTCGGCAATGGTGCGGTCGGAGGAGAACTTTCCGGCGCTGGCGACGTTCATCAGGCACTTGCGCGCAAAGGGCAGCGCGTCCTGATAGTCCCGGTTGGCGCGCAGCTTCGCCTCCAGGTAGGAGGGGAAGTCCTTGAGCACGAAGTAGTGATCCGGCGCGTGCCAGCTGGCTCCATCGAGAATGGAGGATTTCAGCTCGGCGAATGCGCCGTCCTCATCGGGGAAGGTGCCGTCGGTCAGCATATCGAGGCAGCGGGCGATGAGCGGATCAGCCTTGTAGATGGCGCGGGGATTGTAGGCGCTCTTGATGGCGTTCAGCTCGTCCACCGTCGCGCCGAAGATGTAGTTGTTCTCGCGCCCGGCCTGCTCGACAATCTCGACGTTCGCGCCGTCAAAGGTGCCCAGCGTGACCGCGCCGTTCAGCATCAGCTTCATGTTGCCGGTACCACTGGCCTCGGTGCCCGCGGGTGAGATTTGCTCGGACACGTCCGCGGCGGGGATGATCTTCTCCGCCCAGGAGCAATTGTAGTTCGGCACAAACACGACCTTCAGGCGGTCGCTCGTCTCCGGGTCGGCGTTCACCTTGTCCGCAATCAGGTTGATCAGATGAATCACGGCCTTGGCCCGGTCGTAGCCCGGGGCCGCCTTCGCGCCGAAGATGAACGCGGTGGGCGTGAAGTCGGGCAGCTTCCCGGTCTTGAGCTGATCGTAGATCGCCAGGATGGACAGCGCGTTCATGAACTGGCGCTTGTACTCGTGCAGCCGCTTCACCTGCACGTCAAAGAGCATATCCGGCGAAAGCGTAACGCCCGTCGCCTTTTCAATCTCCCGGCAGAGCTGCGCCTTCTTCTCACGCTTGACGGAGATGAAGTCCCGGCAGAGCTGGTCGTCGATCATCGGCTTGAGCGCTTCCAGTTGGAACAGGTCGGTCAGGAAACTGTCGCCGATCTTGGAGGAGATCAAAGCTGTCAGCTCCGGATTGCACAGTCCCAGCCAGCGCCGCTGGGTGATGCCGTTCGTCTTGTTCTGGAACCGCTCGGGGTACAGCGCGTACCAGGCGGAGAACACGTCGTTTTTGAGAATCTCGGTGTGCAGCGCCGCCACGCCGTTGGTAGCGTGGGTTGCGTAGACCGCCAGCTGCGCCATGTGCACCTGCTTGACGCGCTTGTTCCACGGGTTTGGCCAGATGATGCACCGCTGGGCGCTGAGCGCGTGGCCGCCCTCGGCCATTTCCGCCCGGAAGCGCGCGTCGATCTGTTTGATGATCTCGACGATCTCGGGGCAGACGCTGGCGAGCAGCGGCAGATCCCACTTTTCGAGCGCCTCCTGCATGACCGTGTGGTTCGTGTAGGCAAACACGGCGCGACCTGTCTCGAAAGCGTCCTCGAAGGACACGCCGTCCAGCATGAACAGGCGAATCAGCTCGGGAATGGCCATCACCGGGTGCGTGTCGTTGAGCTGCACGGCGTACTCCGCGGCAAAGGCGGACAAGTCTGAACCGTGGCGGCGCTTGTAGCGGCGCAGCATATCCTGCAAGGAGGCGCTGACCAGCACATACTGCTGGCGGATGCGCAGCTGCTTGCCCTCCCGGCGGGTGTCGTTGGGGTAGAGGAACTTTGTGATGTCCTCGGCCCTGTTTTTGTCCGCGGCGGCCTGGGCGTAGCGCTGCTGGTTGAAAAGCGGAAAGTCGATCTCGTGCAGGCTCTCGCACTGCCACAGCCGCAGCGTGCCGATGTTTTTCGCGCCGTAGCCGATCACCGGCATATCGTAGGGGACAGCCAGCACGTCGCCGGTTTTCATCGGCACGACGACTGCCTCGTCCGCGCGACGGATGCTCCACGGGTCGCCGAAGCGCGCCCAGTCGTCCGGCTCCTCGTGCTGGCGGCCGTCCACAAAGCACTGCTTGAACAGGCCGTAGCGGTAGCGCAGCCCGTAGCCCGTCAGCGGAACGTTCAGCGTCGCGGCGCTGTCCAGGAAGCAGGCGGCCAGCCGCCCCAGCCCGCCGTTGCCAAACGCGTCGTCCTCAATGTCCTCCAGCACGGCCAGGTCGACGCCGCGCTCCGCCAGCAGCCGCTTGGCTTCGCTGAGAAGCCCCAGACAGTACAGGTTGTTATACACCATCCGCCCCATCAGGTACTCGGCGGACAGGTAGCAGGCCTGAAGGCCCTGGTCGCGCGCTGCTTCGCATTGAACCCACAGCGGGGAGAGCGCCTCCATCGCGGCGGCGGACAGCGCGTTATGCAGCTGCGTCGCGCTGGCGCGCTCGAGCGTGGTATGCTCCTGCGTGAGCAGCAGCGTTTCGGTTTGCTGGATCATTTCCTGTGCGTTCATCATGCTCAATTCCCCCTGTGACAGGCTTTGTTCAGAGTGTACAGCCGCTGGGCAAGCGCGGGAGAGGCCGCGCCCGGGGCCATGCGCCACTGCCAGTTTCCGCCGATGGTGCCGGGGAGGTTCATCCGCGCCTCGCCGCCCAGCCCCAGCAGATCCTGCATCGGAATGACGCAGGTATCGGCTTTTGATGCCATCACGCAGCGGACGAAGGCCTCGGGGCCGTCCTCCGGGCGAGTGAAGTGAAGGTACTCCCGCGCGTGACGCAGGGCGTTTTCGTCGGCGGAATCAATCCAGCCGCGAACGGTGTCGTTGTCGTGGGTGCCGGTATAGGCGACGCAGTTTTCCACATAGTTGTCCGCCAGATGCGGATTGTCCTCGCCCCCGCCGAAGCCGAAGGACAGCACCCGCATCCCCGGATACCCCACAAAGCGCAGCAGGCGGCGCACCCGGTCGTTGACGCAGCCCAGATCCTCCGCGACGATGGTCAGGCCCGGCAGCTTCCTGTTCAGCGTGCGGAACAGGCTCTTGCCCGGCCCGACGATCCACTTGCCGTTGCGGGCGTTGGGCGCGCCGTGGGGCACGGCGTAGTAGTTCGCGAAGCCGATGAAGTGGTCGATGCGGATCACATCGTACATCCGGGCCATGGCGCGCATCCGATCCACCCACCAGCCGTAGCCGTGCAGCCGCAGCGACGTCCAGCGGTAAAGCGGGTTTCCCCACAGCTGGCCGTCGGCGGAAAAGAAGTCCGGCGGGACGCCCGCGACCCGCTTGGGTACGCGATCCTTGTCCAGCTGGAACACCTCCGGGTGCGTCCAGGTGTCGGCGCTGGCCTCGGCGACGTAGATCGGCATATCGCCGAACAGGCGCACGCCCAGCTTGTTGCAGTATTCCTTCAGCGCTTTCCACTGCCTAAAGAACAGCAGCTGGCAGAACAGATGGTAACGCACCTCCGCAGCCAGCTCCCGGCGATACCGCGCGACCGCCTCCGGGCGGCGCAGACGGATGGCCTCGTCGGGCCACTTCGTCCACATCACGTCGCCGAAATGGCGCTTGAGCGCGACGAACAGCGCAAAGTCCTCCGCCCAGGCGTTATCCCGCCGGAAGTCCGCTAATTCGCCTTCCAGCCGCTTTTCCGACTGCTCGAAGCAGCGGCGGAGGAGCGCCTCCTTGCTGGCGCGGACGGCGGGAAAGTCCACCTGATCGAGACGGTCTGGGGTGAACTCCTCCGCGTCCTCGTAGGAAAGCAGCCCTTCCTCCCGCAGGAGGCGGCAGGAGATGAGCATGGGGTTGCCGGCAAACACGCTGCTGGACTGGTAGGGCGACTCGCCGTAGCCCGTCGGCCCCATGGGCAGCACCTGCCAGAGCGTCATCCCGCTTTCGTGCAGGAAATCCGCGAACCGGAAGGCCTCCTCGCCCAGGCTGCCGACGCCGCCCGGCCCCGGCAGCGAGGAAATGTGCATCAGGATTCCGCTTGATCGCATGACCTTTCATCCTTTCGTGACAATGCTATGGAGACGGCGCGGCTCAGCCCTTGACCGAGCCGCCCGTAATGCCCTCGACGTAGAAGCGCTGCATGATGACAAACAGCGCGGAGATGGGGATGGACACCACCACGCCGCCCGCGCAGAACTGGGCGAAGTAGGTGTTTCGGTTCACCTTGTCCACCATGGAGAACAGCCCCAGCGCGACGGTTTTTTGGCTGCTGACGCCGCTTGAGAGCATCAGCGAGGCGAACACGAAGTCCATCCACGGAACCAGGAAGGAATTGATGACCGTGTATACGACGATCGGCTTGGCCAGCGGCAGCATGATCCGCCGGAACACGGTGAATTCGTTTGCGCCCTCCAGGTAGGCCGCCTCCCGGAGCGACCGGCTGATGGTGTCGAAGAACCCCTTGGCGATCAGATAGCCCAGGCCCGAGCTGGCGGAGTACACGATGACGAGGCCCGTCATGGTGTTGGTCAGCCCGATGGTTTTCATGATGAAGTACACCGCGATCATCGGCAGAAAGCCCGGGAACAGGTTCAGCACGATGGCGACGTTCATTAGCGGCCGACGGGTCTTGAAGCGCATACAGCTCATCGCGTAGGCGGTGGAGAGCACGAACAGCGTCGAAATAACGCAGGTGAACGCCGCGATGACGAAGGTGTTCCAAAACCATCGCGGGAACTGGTTGACCGAATCGCCGCCCGGCGAGAGAATGGCGCGGTAGTGCGCCAGCGTCCAGGAATTGGGGAAGAAGGTGGCGATGTTCGGCCCGCTGTCCACGCCCAGCGAGGTGACGACCAGCCACAGAATGGGAATCAGCCAGAAGGCGGCCAGCAGCGCCAGCAGCAGGTGACGCGCCGTGAACCCGATGATCTTTCTTGCCGTCATTGAAAGTTCTCCTCCGCGTCGCCCTTGATCATGCGGTTGAAGGCGATCAGCGTCAGCAGCGCGCAGACGACGAACACCAGCACGCCGATCACCGAAGCCATTTTGTAGTTGCTCTGATCCTGCGTCAGGCGGTACAGCCAGGTGACGAGCAGGTCGACTTCATTGGCGTTGGCGTTGGCCATCAGCTGATCGGAGGTGGTGTACACGTCGCGGCTGAGCAGCCAGATGACGTTGAAGTTATTGATGTTGGACACCACGGAGTTGACCAGCGACGGCCCGGTGACAAACAGCAGGTAGGGCAGTGTGACCGCCCTGAAGCTCTGCCAGGCGTTGGCACCGTCGATACGGGCGCTTTCCAGCAGCTCGGCGGGGATGTTCATCAGGATGCCGGTAGCGATCAGCATCTGATAGGGAATACCCACCCAGATGTTGATCAGCAGGATCATCGGCCGCGCCCAGGCGGGGTGGGTCAGAAAGGGAATGTAATTCGCCGTGGGAATCGCGCCGACGCGGTATAGCCAGTCGGTCAGCCCCGCGTTTTTGCACGCCGTGTTGACGATGCCCGCGTCGGCAAAGAGGTTGCGCACCAGCAGCAGCGACACAAACTGCGGCACCGCCATCGCGACAGTGAAGCAGGTGCGCCAGAAACGCTTGCCGCGGGTATTTCGATGGTTGATGAGCATCGCCATCAAAATACCGCCGATGTAGCACGTCAGCGTGGCGAGCACGGCCCAGACAAGCGTCCAGGTCAGCACGCGGGCGAAGGCGTAGCTGAAGGTGGAGTCGGCGCTCATGTTCACAAGCTGCGCGAAGTTCTCACCGCCCACCCAGGTGAACAGCTTGCTGGGCGGCAGATGGTTCCGGTCGTAGTTGGTGAAGGCGATCAGCACCATCACGATCAGTGGCAGCACGGTGAACAGCGCCACGCCGCCAACCGGCAGAAAGAGTAGCGTGCGGTGAAACTTCGGGCCGAGGCAGTCGGCCAGATCCTCGCGGAAGCTGTTGACATGATGACCAGCGCGCGCGCTCACCTCCAGCGCGCGGGCGGCGCGGAGATTGCGAAGCCACAGCGCCGCGGCACAGAACAGCAGCGCGATGCCGATCACGCCAAAGAGCAGAATCAGGAACGAGTTGTCGTACTGGTTCCATTCGTTGCGGCGGGTGACGGGGTTGTACAGCTTCTCGGCCTGCACGGTGCCCAGCGTGGGCAGCTTGCTCATGTAGGGCCAGAAGAACCCCGGAAACAGCGCGATGACGGCGATCTCCGCCAGGGTGATCAGGACGCCCTTGACCCGCTGTCCGCGGGCGAAGCAGCCCGCGCCGCAGACGACGGTGGACAGCTTGACCCAGCGATCGCCGTCGCGCAGATCCTGCCATGCGTCGGCGAAATACCGCCCGACGGCGGCAAGGCCCCGGGACAGACGCGGCTTTCGCCGCGCCGGGGTCGGGAGGGATGACGCGTTCTTGCTTGCCATTGCACGCTCCTTCCCGCGCGGTCACTGCCCGCCGGGCGCGGTGATGCCGGCGACGCAGTTGTCAAGGAGCGTTTGCAGTTTGGCGCCGTCCGGGTTGCCGTTGGCGATGATTTTGCCCAGCGCGGCGGCGCTGTCCCAGTAACGGCTGCCCACGCGCTGCACGTCCGCGTAGGGCGCCTGCGCGATGATCGCCGCGATGGCCGGTTCCGCCTGAACGGCGGGGGAATCGAGCGCGTTCCGGTTGGACGGGCCTTGGTTGCGGAGGGTGAAGCGGGACACCTGCGCCTGCTCGTCGGTCATGAAGCGGGCAAAGTCCATCGCGTCGCCAACGCGGTCGGAATAGGCGTTCACGCCCACCAGCTTGAAGCCGGAGAAGGAAGCCATCTGCACGGACTGACCGTCGACGGTGTAGGCGGGCAGCTTGGCGGCGGCGTAGTCGTCACCCCAGACCTGCCGGGCGACGTTGGCGTTCCAGGTGCCGGATACGCCCGCGATGACGGAACCGTCCTTGAGCCCGGTAACAAAGGGATCGGAGTCGGCCTCCCGGAAGCCGGGATGCCGGGCGATGCGCAGCAGAGCCTCAAGCACCTGCACGCCGGTAATGGGCGTGTCGGTTGCGTTCCAGTTGCACACGTTGGTCACGCCGTCCTCGCCTACGCGCATGGTCAGCCCCGCGCCGGCAAACCAGGAGTAAAGGTACCACGCGTTGCTCAACGGGAACACGACATACTTGCCGGCTGCCTCCGCCTTATCCAGCATTTTCTCAAAGGAGGCGACGTCCGCCTCGTCAAAGTACGCGCGGTTGTAGAAAAGAAAGTAGCCGTTGTCCGCTGTGGCGGGGTAGGCGTAGAGGGAACCGTCCGGCGCGCGGGCCGCGGCGACGGATTCCGGAATGTTGGCGGCGGCGACCTCGTCCGCCCCCTCGGCGACTTGCATCAGCGCGCCCGCGTTGTACAGGCTGTTGAACTGGTCGTCGGCGAAGGTGAACACGTCCGCTGCCGCCTCCGGGTCGCTCAGGACGACCTTGGAGCAGTCGCCCTCGTTCTGCACGCCGACCTCAATGGCATAGGTTTTGTCCGGATGCGCGGCCTTGTAGTCGTCGATCACGCCGTTGATCCACGGCACGTCCGCGTTGTCGCCGACCCATACGCGCAGCGCGACGTTTTCCTTGGCCGCGCAGCCGCTCGCCCCGGCCAACAGGCAGAGCGACAGCAGCGCTGCAAATAGCTTTTTCATGAGTTTGCCGCCTCCTTGCTGAAACTGACAGGGCCAGTTTGCCACTGGAAGCGCATTGCAATACATCAAAAAACTATCTCGAGGATTCCCGCAAAAGCAGCCGCGCGTCCAACGTCACATGGCGGGGCGGCGCGCCCGAAAGCAGCATCTGCGTCAGCGCTCCAACGCTTGTGCGCGCGATTTCCTCCACTGGCTGCTCGACGGTGGACAGGCGCGGCACATAACAGCTCCCAATTTCCGTGCCGTCGAAGCCGAATACGCTGACATCCTCCGGTACGCGCTTTCCGATGTCGCGCAGCGCGCGGATCACGCCGATGGCGGCCGTATCGCTCATGGCGAACACCGCCGTCGCGTCCGCCCGGCGGGCAAAGAAGGCGCAGGCGCAGTCATATGCGCCGCGCATCGAAAAGCGGGTTTCGACAAAGCAGTCCTCGTCAAAGGGCACGCCGGCGGCGCGGAAGGCGTCCATCGCGCCCTGATAGCGCAGCGCCAAGCTGTCGCCGCCCTCGCGGCAGCCGCCAAACACGGCGATTTGACGGTGCCCGGCCTCAAGCAGCGTCTCGACCGCCAGACGGGCCATCTTCCTGTCGTCGATGGAGACGGAGGACGCGCGGGGCAGCGCGGAGGCATTGACCGTCGCGAACATCAGCGGCACGTCCAGCCCGTCCAGCGCCTGCGCCCGTTCGTCAATCCGGCTGCCAAGAAACAGAAAGCCGCTGATCCGCTTTTCCTGGGACAGCCGCAGCGCTGCCTGGAATTCATTGGCCTGCTCGTCAATAAACTCCATCAGGAAGGTAGGCGGCAGGGAACGCGCGTGGCGCAGCACCGCCTCCGCCAGCGCGCTGAGGAACGGGTTGCTTCGCCCGCGGAGAATCACCGCAACCACGTCGCCGTCCTGCTGCTTGAGGCTTCGGGCGTTCGCGTTGCCAACAAAATGGCACGCCGACATCACCTGCTCCACCTTCTGCCGGGTTGCCGCGTTGACGTCCGGCCGATGATTGAGCACCCGGGAAACCGTGGTGACGCTGACGCCGGACAGTCGGGCAATGTCCTTGATGGTGTAGATCTTCATGATCGCCTCCCGGAGATGATACCGTTGCCGGTAACGTTTTCAGAATGCAAAAAAAGGATAGCACGCGGCGGAGGGAAAGTCAAGCGGCAACGAGAATTTTTGGAGCGCCGGACGGAAAAGCGGACGCTTTGGCGCGTCATGGCGTCGTTTGGAGCGCAGGCGCTTGCGTGAAAGCGCAGATGTGGTATAATAGAGGTGCGCAAGCGAGGCGCAATGCCTTACAGGAGGATGGATCATGACCGAGGAAAAGAACGTCAGCAAGCCGATGCAACTGTGGAACAACGCGGTCAAGGTCGTCAAGGGCGAGAACACGGCGCAGCTGGTGGAGCAGTTCACCGCCGAAATGACGCTTGTCGCCGAGGGTCTGTGCGAGGATCAGGCCAAGCTCCGACGGGCCGCGGAGGAGCTTCGCACCGCGCAGGAGCAGAGCGAGCAGCGGCTTGTAAGCCGCATGGAGGCGATTGATACTGCGCTGCGGGAGAACCAGCGGGAGACGGATCGCCGCCTGGATGAGATGACGCGCCGCCTGAACGCGCTGGAAAACAGGCAGGACGCAAAGGAAGCCAAGGCAAAGGAGAGCAAACGGCGGGACGCGGGGCTGATCCGTCAATTGACGGTGCTGGTGTCCATCATCGCGGGCGCCTGGGTGCTCGTTACGATTTTGAACCTGTTCAAATGATGGGGTTTTGGAGGTCGGCGCAGATGAAAACCTATGCGGAAATGGTGCAGGAGTACAGGAAGCGTCAGCGCGATACGGTGGTGGACGCGATCGCCGCCGGCCTGACGTATGTGGACGAGCTGGCGGTCGACTCGGGCGTGCTGGAGGAAACCGGCCTGATGACCGAGCTGGCCGGCGCTGCCTGCGGCGCGCTGCCGTTTGTCATCATCGCCGCCACGGAGGGCACGAAGGTGATTCTGGGCGCGAAGCCCGGCAAAACCGGTGTGAAGGACGGCGCGTACCGCATGGTGAAAACGGGCGCGGCGCTGGGCGTGGGTGGCGTGGTCGCCTCGACGGCGGGCTTCTGGGTCGCGCTGCCGGTGACGATGGGCGTGCGGGCGCTGTTCGACCGCTATCGCTCCAAGGCGCTGACCGGCTACCGGGTGCAGGGGAGAATCAACCGCCTGCGGGAGTTGAACGCGCAGCTCCGGGACAAGCCGGCAGCGGAGGACTCCGCGCTGGATGCGCTGCCGGAGATGGTCGCGGTATCGACGGCGGAATCCGCGTCGTAACCGGCACAAAGAAAAAAGCCCGATGGCGTCGATGCGCGCCACCGGGCTTTTTTTGTCGATCAGTTCATCTTTTTGATGTCCTTGGGCACCAGGCAGAACAGCGCCGCGCCGATCACAAACATCATAAGCACAGGGATGATGCCGAGGTAGACCTTTTCCGTCGCGTCCCAGACGAGGGAGAAAAGCGCCGGGCCGACGACGGCGGAGAACTTGCCGAAGATGTCGAAGAAGCCAAAGAACTCGTTGGCGGAGTCCTGCGGGATCAGCTTGCCGTAAAAGCTGCGGCTGAGCGCCTGAATGCCGCCCTGCGCCGTGCCGACCAGGAATGCGAGCAGGATGAAGCCGCCCAGCAGCGCGCCCTGACCTGCCTGACGGAGGGGTTCCAGAATCAGCGCGACGAAGCAGACGACCATGTAGGTCAGGATGCCGACGAGGATCATCCGCCGAACGCCCACGCGTCCCGCCAGCTTGCCGTAGGCAATCGCGCAGGGGAAGGCGACGATCTGCACGACGAGCAGAATGACGATCAGGCTGTTGCTGTCCAGCCCCATGTTCTGACCGAAAATCGTCGCCATGTGGATGATGGTGCCCACGCCGTCGATGTAGAAGAAGTACGCGATCAGGAAAAAGAGCAGCCCGCGGTTTTTGCCGATGCGCTTCGCGACGCGCCCCAGGCGGGAGATCGTCTGCCGGAACACGTTGCCCTCCGGCTCGACGGCGTGCGTTTGATGCACGTTCCGCCACATCGGAACGGTGAATACCAGCCACCAAATGGCGGTGATCATGAAGGAAATCTGGCACGCCGTGTCCGACGCGACGCCGAATTTGTCCCCGAACATGATCAGCGCCATGGCGATCAGCAGCGGAATCGTGCTGCCGCCGATGTAGCCCAGGCCGTAGCCGTAGGTGGACACCATGTCCATCCGGTCGTCGGAGGTAACGTCCGGCAGGAAGCCGTCATAAAACACGCAGGAGGCGTTGAAGCCGATGGTGCCCAGAATGTAGAGCGCAAGCATCAGCTTCCAGTTCGCAGTGAAGGAGAGCGCCGCCGTCGCCGCGATGCCCAGCAGCGCGAAAACGGTAAAAAGCTTTTTCTTATAGCCCCGATAGTCGCCCAGCGTGCCGAAGAACGGCGCGCACACGGCGCAGATCAGCGTGGCGATGCTGGTAGCGTAGCCCCACCAGGGGCCGGCCGCCGGGTTGCCTGCGGTAAGCTGGGAGTAGAAGTTTGGGAGGATAATTGCCGCGATGATGGCGGAAAAGGCGGAGTTGGCCCAGTCGTACATGATCCATCCGCGCTCGGCCTTCGTGAATTTTTTCAGCATAGCCTATCCATCCTTCTAAAAAATTCTATAAATAAGTATAGCAGTATTTTGAACCTGTGACAAGAAAATTTACAAAAAAACAGGAAAAAGACGTAAATCAGGCGCTTATTTTGCAAAAAAAGGTCGTTTTCTCGTTATTTGTTTGACAAAATGTATTGCAAAAGCCAAATGTCTGGTATATAATAACAATAGGATGATTCCTGCGGAAGCATTTCTGCGTATCCGAAAAGAATAGGGGAGGAGATTGAAGTGCCAAAGAAGTGGAAGACAGACGCGTTGCTTGTCGATAGCCTGGCAGGGCATTTGGTGGAGATTCTGCCGCTGTTTCCACGGCGCTTTTTGCAGATGGATCAGGTGCTTCGCGAGTGCGAAATGCCCCTGTCCCATATTCGGATCCTGCTGCTGCTCAAGCGGAACGATTTGACCGTCAGCCAGCTGTCCCGGCGGCTGAACATTGCCAAGCCGAATATTACGCCGCTTGTGAACGCGCTGCGTGATCAGCATATGGTGGAGCGCCAGCATCGGGCGGACGACCGGCGTGTGGTCTATGTGCATCTGCTGCCGGCGGGGAAGGAGAAGCTTGCGCAGGTGCGGGAATGCGTCAACAAGCAGTTGACGTTCTGGCCGGATTGCTTCAGCGTCAGCGAGATCAAGGAGATCAACGAGGCGATCGCGACCCTGGTTCGGGCTGCGGACAGCATGGATACGGCGGAGGAGCTGTAAGCCGAGTGCAGAACGGTGATTTGCGCACAGACAGTTGCGCCGAGCGCCATGATGGCTTGCCGAGGCATTGCCTGAGTGAATCAGAAAGATAAAACCGGTTGTCGGCTGTGGGAACAGTCGAGCGGCTGTTAGCGCGCCGGATACCTGTCCGACGGCAAAAGGCGATGACCTGATGCCGGAAAGGACGGGATTTTTTCATGCGGTTTTTCCTTCAGGCAACAAAAAAACCTTGATTGCAGTCAATCAAGGTGATGTGGCTCCGATTGGATTCGAACCAATGACACTCCGGGTATGAACCGAATGCTCTAGCCAACTGAGCTACGCCGGCAAATTGGTTGCGGGGGAGGGATTTGAACCCTCGACCTCCGGGTTATGAGCCCGACGAGCTACCGGACTGCTCTACCCCGCGACACCGCGTTGCTCTCAACGCAGGATTCATTATACCACAGTTGGAACGCCCATGTCAATACTTTGGCGGAAATTTCTTTTGTGCGGGCGGCGTTTCACCGCGTGCGGGGGCGGCGCATAGGATGGATCGAACCCACGGAGGCGAGGCGCCTCCGAAAGAAAGGAGTCCTGTACTGTGGCATATACGAGACATGGTTGTTCCGGCTGCGGCTGTTCGAGCTGCGGTCGGTCAAATTATAGAACCTCCAACCGCGGCTGTTCGAGCTGCGGCGCGTCCACCTGCGGC
>CAZRLM010000046.1:0-18029 GCA_964600835.1 uncultured Oscillospiraceae bacterium | reverse complement strand
TACGAGAGCGCAGCCATGCGGGTGACGAGCGAAATTCTGGATGCGAGAGCGACGAATTTGGGCGCGGGCAAGGTTGGTGTTGCCCTGCTGCTCCATTCGGATTTAGGAGCGAGCGCGATCATCGAGCGCGTAAAAGAGACGCTTAACTCCCGCAGCGTTCGCCCTCTGACCGACGAAGTGTCCGTCTATCGAGCGGAAGCCGTGGCATACACGCTGAATGTGCAGTACAAGGCCGAAAGCGGCTCCAATATTGCGGCCAGCCTCGCCGATGTCGTGAGCGATTATCAGGCATGGCAAGACGAAACCATTGGGAGAGCGTTTAACCCGGATCGGCTCATGGCCGCCATTTATCAGGCGGGCGCGACGCGCGTCACCTGGGGGGACGGAAGCAATTTTAACGGGACAGGCAGCGTGAAGTACACGGAAATTGGAGCGAACGCACATTGCAAGGGCACGATCACGCTCTCTGTGATTTCGTAAGGCGGTGCGATATGCTAACCTTTGACATCAAGCATCTTTTTCCAGGATTCCTGCTCGGCGATAAAAACGGCTATGCGATGGCAAAAGCCATAGAAAAGGCCATGATGATTTTCTGCCAGACCGTGCAAGACGGCGTGAATGTTGTACAAGACGTGGAAAAAATGCCGGAATGGCGGCTGGATGAAATGGCATGGGAAATGGGGTGCCTGTATGATTACAATGCAGACATTGAAAGCAAGAGAGTATGGGTGCGAGACGCCGTTCCTCTATTCGCCAGCTATGGAACGGCAGACGCGTTGTACAAGGTACTGGAAGGTTACTTCGACGAGGTGGAGGTCGAAGAAAGCTGGCAGTATGGAGGACAGCCATATCATTTCCGCATCACGGTAAGCGGCCAATGGACGGACGACAACGAGCAATGGGCATGGAACGCCATTGCCGCGACGAAGAATGTGAGGAGCATTCTGGACGATCTGGCTATCGGAAGTGCGGCGCACATCCGGATCGGTGGCGACACAAAGTTCTGGCGTTTCCCATACGGAATGACGAGCGCGAATCGGATGACCGGCGCGCATCCCAACGAAAACACGCTGGGCCGAAGCGCAGAAATCCAAGTGACAGCAGTACCGGAGGCGGAGGGACGGACATATCCGTATACGCCTGCTGGAACGCGGCCACAGGAAAACGTGGTTATGGGCGCTGGCGAAGGTGGTGCGCAGGTCTGCGGATACGGGCAAGGCTTTATATACGGTTATCCGCAAACCCGTGAAACTCAGCGTGTGGGAACGGCACCGGGGGAAAACACGGTTGGCAGGACGAAGGATGCATCGCTGGATGCGGCGTCCGACACAACGGCGACCGTTTTTTCATACAGCGCAGCGGGCGTCAATGCGCCTTGCGGAAGCGACAAACTATTTTAGGAGGGAACGGCAATGCTGACAAACACGGCGCTTCAATCCATGCGGATGCATCTGAAAAATTCCATTGCGTATGCCATGTACAAGGTGGGCGACACCTACTACAAGGCGGATATTCAGAACGCATCACTTATGGAAGATGGGCGCATAGCGATTACGTTCGTGATCGACCACACGGTCGCCGGAAACGTAACCGTGACCGAAGTACAGCTGTACGACCACAACGGCGCACTGTGGGCGAGCAAGGCGGAGAGCATCACGCGGTCTGCGGTACAGGAGGGTATTTTGTACCGGTTCCGATTCTCGGTGACGGAAGGATAAGGAGGGATAGACCATGGCATACAAGCGCACCAAATGGCAGGATCACGTCGTGGAACGCCCGAGGACGTACACGGAAGTGACCAACAGCGACGGAAGCAAGACCTACACGCCCGCGCCGGGCGAGGTTTTGCAGCAGGGCACGCCGCAGAGCGCGACCAACTTCAACAACCTTGAAGAGGGTCTTTTGCACAACGCAGTCGCCTTTGACTGGCTTTACTGCATCATGCAGGCAAATGCCCGCGAAATCACCACGCTCAAGGAGCAGGTGGCGACGCTTTCTTCCACCTGATGACCTGACAAGAAGGGAGGAACCGACCGATGGATGAAAACGAGATCATGGAACCCGCGATGCCTGAACCCACGCCGGAACAGATTGCCGAAGAAGAAGCGGCGCGCAAGGCTCAGGAAGAGGCAACCTACGGCCCCATGCGCGAAGCGGCGAAACAGCGCCGGGACAGCGCGGAGATCGTCGCAGAACACGATGATCTGCTGGCCGATATGCTGTATGAAATCACGATGGGACAGTTTGGGGAGGAGGTGTGAACATGGCATACAAGCTGATGAAACGCATCATTGAGCGCGGCGACTTTGACCGCGCCGCGACGATGGACAAGCTGGACGCTTTCCTCGCTGCCGACCGTCTGACGGCAGCGCAGTATCAGGAGCTTGTGGCGATGATGGGCAATGAGTAAGATCATTGACCGCATCGCCATTTTCATTGCCGAAAGGCAATATCAACACGACCTGAAAGGATTGGAGGAATCCCGAATGACTTACAAGCTGATGAAGCGCATCATCACCAAGGGCAGCTACGACCGCGAAAGCACCCTGCTCAAACTGGATGTGTTCCTGATGGCCGACCGCATCACGCCGGAGGAATATCAGGAGCTTGTGGAACTGATGGGCGGTGGCGAGAATGAATAATTCTCCGTTGGAATTTCTGGCGCGTCAGTACGGCAACGTCGTGCAGTATGACGATGCGGGCAACCCGTCCATTTTCGTGAAGTTTCCGCAGATGAAATCTTCAGAATTGGATTCCACTCTGCCGGATCACGTTCACCCGGCATTCAAGATCAATAACGTGGTAGAAGACGCGATTCTGATCGGCAAATTCAAGGCCGCCGAGATCGAAAACGGCGGTACGCAATACTCTCTTCCCAACATGCCACCTCGCGTACACATGAACCACGACACGTTCCTTCAAAAGATGCGGGCGTTCGGCAATGGAGCGAGCGGCATCACCATTGCCGATCACGGTTTCCTGCTGCTTTTAGCCCACAAAAACAAATGGGAGCCGCACGGCAATAACAATTGGGGATGTGACTACCGCGACGCTTCCCCCTGGGAAATGGCAAAGGCATACACGGTTGGCACTGTGCGCTCCTTTAGGGGATGGACGTATGAGTGCATCAAGGCACACACCTCTGCTGCGGAGCTGCTGCCCATCGAAAAGCCGACTTACTGGAAGAAACTCAAGCAAGTTGGCGGCACGCCCGCCGATACGAGCCAATATAATGCCGACAGCCATTATAGAGGCTATAACACTCTGAACGGCAGTGGCCCGCTGAATTGGTATCTCAACAGCGATCCCGGCAGTTTGTGCGACATTCAGGGCAATTGCTTTGAGCAGGTGTACGGCTTCCGCCTGGTGAACTGCGAGATTCAGATCCTCGGCGACAATAACAACGCTGCTGATGCCAGCACGGACTGCTCTGCCAATTCCAGCGCATGGCGGGCAATCCTTCCGCACGCTTCGGACAACGGCTATGACCTTGTTGCCCCCGGCACGGCAGGTACGGTGCATTACACTTGGGCAAACAACAAGATCACGTTGGACACGGTTGTCCCGACCTTCGACAACGAATATCGCGGCACGACGTTCAAGGATATGGCTATCAACAGCACCCATCTGCCCTATGTGCCGTACATCCTGTATGAGCTTGGCCTTGCGCCCCTTCCCAGCACGACCGTTCAGGGCTATTTCTACGTTCAAATGACGGCGGACGAGCGCGTGGCGCGGCGCGGCGGCCACTGCGACAGCACGTCCTGCGCGGGCATGGCGTACCTGAATTGCGACTACCCGCGTTCCGTCGCCGGCGCGGCCTATGGCGGTCGCCCGCGCTCCCGTCTGAACCCCTGATCTCTGAAATCTGATTCTCTGAGGGGATGCGCGACAGCGCATCCTCCGTTCTCTGCGATTCTATTTGGAGTGAACCATGAGCAATTTCAACGACGACAGCCTACTTAACGGGCAGTACGCCCTGCAAAAGGTTGACGACCTGATCGACAAGCTGGATGACGTGGTGAGCCGGTGGCCGCGCTTGCACAGAAATACCTACGGCGAAAGGCTTTACAGGCTGCTTGCTGAGATGGAGGAACTGCTGATTGCGGCACACAAGAAATTCTTCAAGAAAACGACCTTGCAGGAAATTGACATCAAGAATTTTCAGGCGCGCATCCTCATCCGGCGCATCGCAAAGACTACCTACACGGACAGGCGGGGCGAAAAACGCAGGCTGATAACACCCGGACAGCACGAAGAATGGGTAAAGCTCAATCTGGAAGTGGGCGCAATCATCGGAAGTTGGATGCAGAAAACGTCGGAGAAAAAAACCTGATGCCAAGGCATAATGCCTTTGCATAGAGGGAATGCGCCGAGAATTGGCGGCCCTCTATCGCCACGGCCTATTGTGAGCGCGTGGCGCGGCGCGGCGGCAACTACAACAACACGTCCAACGCGGGCATGGCGTACCTGAATTGCAACAACCCGCGTTCCAACGCCAACGCGAACTATGGCGGTCGCCCGCGCTCCCGATCACAGCATATTGTCCGGCACGCTACGCACGACCGGCGGCACAGAAACGGGAGGGGCGCATTTCCGACCGGGCAAAGACCCGGAAATAACAACCGTAACCTGCACCTTTTGAGGAAACATGCAGATTACGGATCGCCGTGAAGCATCCGGGAGGATGTACGGCTACGGCTGGTAGCAGCGCATCCCCCAGCCTACGCCCAGCGGACGGTACGTGATGCAAATGTTTCATTTGCCCCACGCAGTCGGCAAGCCGACCGGCAAATCTGGTTTTCCGCCATACGCCACGCACGGTGTGAATGGAGGCACATCTTTGGAAAAGCTGCGAAATCTTAAAGAGTGCATCTGTTCCTTTGAGAATCTGTACGCCGCATATGAGGACGCTGCAAAGGAAAAACGCTACCGCGAGGATGTGCTTGCTTTCTCGTTCAACCTCGAAGAAAACCTTTTCGACCTGCAAAAGGAGCTTTTGAGCGACGCATATACCGTCGGCCCGTACAGGGAGTTTTATGTCAAGTACCCAAAGCCGCGCCTAATCATGGCGCTCGGCTTCCGGGATCGCGTGGTTCAGTGGGCCATCTACCGGCAGTTAAACCCATATGCGGACAAGCGCTTTATTGCGCACAGCTACGGATGCAGAAAAGGCAAGGGCACGCTTCTTGCGGCCCGATGCCTGTTGAACTGGACGCAGGTCATCAGCAGACGGCCCGATGCGGACGAATGGGTGTTGATCAAGTGCGACGTTTCCAAGTATTTTTACCGAATCAATCACGAAATCGCGCTGGACGTATACCGGGAATATACGGACGACGAATGGTTTCTGCGCCTGATGGCGACGATTCTCAATAACCCGGACGTCCCTTTTGGGCTGCCGGTCGGCGCAAGCGCGGACGATTGTCCCAAGGAAATGCGCCTGTACGAAGTGGGTATGCCCATCGGAAACCTGACCAGCCAGGAAACCGCCAATATGTACCTCAACCGGCTCGACCAATACGCCAAACACGTGCTGGGGCTGCATTACTATGTTCGGTATATGGATGATTTTTGCATCTTCGTGAAAGGACGGGACGAGGCGCGGCAGATCATGGAAAAGATCAAGGATTTTCTAAAGGACGAATTGCAGCTTGACCTTAGCCCTAAGAGCCAGATTGTTCCCACAAGGCAGGGCTGCGAGTTTGTGGGATTCCGCATTACTCCGCATGGCCTGAGACTGCGAAAGAAAACAATCCGGCACATCAAGAGTTGCCTTATGCGCATAGCGGAACTGTACGCCGGGGGATCGATTCGCTACGAAAGCGCAATGCAATCCATTCAGAGCTACATCGGCATGACGACGAACTGCAACGCCCACAATCTGCGGAAATGGATTGAGGACAACATCAGTTTGCAGCGGAGGGAGGCTTCGTAATGCTGCCGGATGCAAGGGAGCCGCCCGGAAAGGAGCGGCGGTTTTACACCATACAGGGCAACGGTGACGGAACTGTGGACGTGTTTCTGCGCCCGGAGGTTACGACCTACGATACCGATTTGGGCGTGCGAGAGTACGACGTGCGGGTGCGCGTCATGCGCGGCGTCGTGCCGTGGGACGGCTTGGAGGACGACATACGCGCCCGGTTTGACGCCTGGTGCGAGACGGCGGAGGTGATTGACCTATGATGAGCATATGGCACCTGCTTTGGATTGTCCCATGCAGCGCGTTTGCGGGAGTTATGCTTGCTGCGCTATTGCGGGCGAACGACGGAAGGGGCTGATGATCTATGGTGGAGATAATATTCTCTGTTTTGACCCTTGCGGGGCTGTTTGCGATATGCTCCGCCATTGTTATCATCGGCATCGCCTGCGCTCACGCGCCGTACAGACCAAAGAACGGGAGGGATCGAAAGAAAAATGGGAAAAATCGCTGACATCAGCAAATACCAGGGAAACGTCGATTGGGGCAAGGCACGCAAGGAGCTTGATTTTGTCATTCTCCGTGCGAGCTGTGGAAATGCCATCGACAGCAAGTATCTTCAAAACGCGGCGTCCTGTGGCCTGCCCTTTGGCGCGTACCACTATGTCAAGGCGGGGACGGCAGAGGCGGCGCGGACGGAAGCGCGATTTTTTGTGGACTGCGTGAAGCGGGGCGACATTCAGCCCTGCTTTTATATTGCCGACATCGAGTATAAGGCGCAGACACAGGACACGACGGAGGCCGTATGCGTGGCGTTCCTGGACGAGCTGCGGGCGCTGGGCTGCAAGAAGATCGGCCTGTACATCAACACCCGCTACAAATGGGCGGGCGCGGCCATCGGTATGTGCGACATCATGTGGATTCCCCATTGGGGCAAAAACGACGGCAGCGTGCCGGATGAAAAGTACAAGTCCAGGAACCCGCACGATCTGTGGCAGTACACCAGCAAGGGCACGCTGGCGGGTGTAAAGGGCAATGTGGACTTGAACCAGCTCACGGGGACGAAGCCGCTGAGTTATTTTACTACGGGCGCTGTGGAAACCGTGCCCGATACATCGGAAGGAAGTGAGACGATGCTCACCAACATTCAATTGGCGGAATTCTGCCTGAAAGTGTTTGCGGACAAATGGGTGTACTGGTACGGCACCTATGGCAACCCATGCACGCAGAGCAGATACGAGGCCAAGGCCAGACAGTACCCCAAGCATTACACCAGCAGCCGGAAAGCGGCCTACATGAAGGACATCGCAGCAGGGCGCACCTGCGCTGACTGCTGCGGTCTGATTAAGGCGTTCTTCTGGATGGGCGGCGACATGGACGCCGCGCCGAAGTATGCCTCGAACAACTGCCCGGATAAGGGCGCGGACAGTATGTTTGCGCTATGCAAGGAAACGGGCGCAATCTCCACGATCCCGGACATTCCCGGCCTTGTGGTATGGAAGTCCGGCCACATCGGCGTATACGTCGGCGACGGGTACACGGTGGAGATGAAGGGCTTCGACTACGACTGCGTAAAGGCCAAGGTAACGGACGGCAAGTGGACGAAGTGGGGCAAGCTGCCCGCCTCCATGCTGAGCTGGGTGGAGAACGGCGCAAAGCCGGAGCCTCCTTCGGAACCCATCATGCCCGGTGAGAGCAGCAGGGAAAAGACCGTTGTCGTTCGGTCGAATGGCGGCAAGGTCAACCTCCGCATGGGCGACGGCACGGAATATGGCCGTGTGACCCAGCTCTCGCCCGGAACAACACTTCCTTATGTGGCGACGGCGTTGAGCGGCTGGAATGCCGTGCGGTACGGCAAGCAGGTTGCATGGATCAGCGGCCAGTATTCCGAAGTCAAGGAGGGTTAAGCCGATGGAGAATCTGACGACCGAAGCATTGCTTGGGTTCCTGGTTGTTCTGCTGGCGCTCATGAACCTCTACAATGTGTTTTCCTCCGCTCGCAGGAATGCGCGCGAGGAGAAAAAGCACCAGCAGCAGCCGACATTCGATCTCGAATCCAAGGTATCTGACATTGCCAAAAAGCTGGACACGGACAAGCGCCGCCTCGACAATCATGAAGAGCGGCTAAGCGACTTGAAAAACGGGCTGATGGCAACCTGTACGGGCGTGCAAGCCTTGCTTGAACACGAACTGCACAACGGGAATACCGCCGAAATGCAGGAGGCAAGCAAGGGAATTGACACATGGCTGCGCGAACGGCCATAAGGGAGGGGCGTTAACCCCGACAAAGCGCGAACGTTCACGCTTTTGGACAGGTGGAATGGGCGGGCCGGGAATACCGGGGGCAACCCTGCCCTATCCGATAAACAAAATGAGGAGGTACACCATGAACATTGATCTTACTCCCATCATCCAGGCGATCCTGGCTCTGCTGGCCGCACTCATCACCTACAAGCTGGTGCCGTGGATCAAGGCCAAGACCACCAACGAGCAGCGCGTCTATCTCAAGGCGACGATTAAAACGCTGGTATTTGCCGCAGAACAGCTTTACGGAGCCGGTGCGGGCGCGGAAAAGCTGGATTACGTCGTCAAAGAGCTGAACAAGCGCGGCTTTGACGTTGACCGGGCAGAAATTGAAGCGACTGTGAATGAGTTCTTCGGGAAAATTTCTCATGAAACCACAGCTACATACACGGAAAGCATGGATGCTGACGAAATGACAGACAATCAGATTCGTGCGGTTCTCATCCAAGTCGGCGCGTCCATGAGCGATATTGAAGCCTGCAAAACGCGGGCGGAGCTGGAAAAACTGCTGGACAGCTATGCGGTGGAGGCTACCGATCCGCCCACGCGGGGCGGCGTGAAGTAATCTTTGCGCCGCCTGAACCATCATACGAAATGCAGCGCCCCGGCAAATTTTGAAACGCCGGGGCGCGTTTCTTTTTGGCTTCTTGAGTTTGACATATTCAGAGGTGATGAAAACACATGAACGCTGTACAACCCATCCGAGACGAGGACGCCTTGCGCCGGTGCTTTGAGATTGCCAGGGAGCACGATAGGGTGCGGAAAAAAGGCGAAGTCTGCTGGGAGCTGCTGCTATCCGTGGGATTTTCCACGAGCCTGCGCATCAGCGACATATCGCGTATGCGCGTGCGGGACATTGTGGGCACCGAGCGCGTGCAGGTCAAGGCGCAGAAAACGGGCAAGGTGACGAACATCTTTGTCAACCGGGAGGCCCGAAAGCGCATCGAGCGGCTTTTGCGGGGAAAAGCGCCGGATGAGCTGGTGTTCCCATCACGGCAGAAAGACCCGGAAACGGGGCAGATCAGGGCCATCACGCGGCAGCGGGCCTACCAGATCATCAACCGCATTGCACGGGAGGCGGGCGTTCAGGACAGAATCGGATGCCACACGCTGCGCAAGACGTTCGGTTATCGGTACTACAAGACGACCGGCGACGTGGTGAGCCTGCAAAGGATTCTGTGCCATTCGTCCAGCCGGGAAACGCTTTTGTATATCGGCGTGATTCAGGAGGAGATTGACAATTCGCTAAGGGGGTTTAAGACGGTATGGTAATTGGGCTGCACGACAGCGACAAAACAGGTTTTCCGAATCTTGCGCTGATGAAGCTGTCCGCCTGGCACAAGGCGCATGGCGACACGGTGGAATGGTGGAATCCCATGCTGACCTATGACCGGGTGTATTCCAGCAAGGTATTCACGTTTACGCCGGAGTGCGCTTATCTGCCGTCCGATGCGATCAGGGGCGGAACCGGTTACGGCATCTATGAGGATTTGCCCGAGGAGATTGACGCGATGTTCCCGGATTACTCGCTCTATCCCGGATGCCATCACGCCATTGGCTTTCTTACGCGCGGTTGTATCAGGCGTTGTCCGTGGTGCGTCGTGCCGCACAAGGAGGGCGCGATCCGGCCATACAGGACGTGGCGGGAGATCAAGCGGCCGGACAGCCGGGACATCGTGTTCTTGGACAATAATGTGCTGTCCTGTCCGCACGGAATTGCGCAGATTGAGGACATGATCGGGCAGGACGTGCGGGTGGATTTCAATCAGGGATTGGACGCACGCCTGATTTCGCCAGATGTTGCGGCGCTGCTGGCAAGGCTCAAATGGATTCGTTTCGTGCGTATGAGCTGTGATACGGACGCCATGATTCCGGTCGTGCTGGGCGCTGTGCGATTGCTGAATGCGGAGGGCATCAAGCCGTACAGAGTGTTTGTCTATCTGCTGGTGCAGGACATAGGTAGCGCAGAACGGCGGGCGATTGCGCTGCGTGATGCCGGGGTGGAAGTGTTTGCACAGCCGTATCGGGACTTTGAGCGGAATATTGAGCCGACAGCAGAGCAGCGGGCATTCGCCCGATGGGTCAATCACAAGGCAATTTTCAAGACGGTCAAAAGTTTTTCAGAATACAATGCGCATAGCAGGAGAGCAAGCACATGAAATACAAAACGATATATGCCGATCCGCCGTGGATGGAGCATGGCGGCGGGAAGATCCCGCGAGGCGCGGACAGGCATTATCCCCTGATGAAAACGAAGGACATCATGGCTTTGCCTGTGCGGGAGCTGATCGACCCGGAAGGCTGCCATTTGTACCTGTGGACGACGAACAATTTTCTACCGGACGCGCTGGAGGTCGTCAAGGCATGGGGATTCCAGTATGTGACGATCATCACCTGGACGAAGGACAGGCAGGGGCTTGGGCAGTATTACCGGGGACTGACGGAGCATTGTATCTTTGCCAGGACGAAGCAGGGGTTGCCCTACAAGATACTGGACGGAAAGCGCCAGCAGGGCGTGACGGGTTTCTATTCGCCGAAGGGCGCGCACAGCGCAAAGCCCGAGGAAATGCGTCGAATGATTGAGAAGGTCAGCTATGGGCCGAGGATTGAGCTGTTTGCCCGCGAACCGCATGAGGGATGGGATATTTGGGGCAATGAGGTGGAGGGAATACCATTTGCGGGGGGTAAACCTTGAAGCCGCTTGACTATGATCCAACGTCGCACATCAATCATTGCCGGGACATGCGCCCGGTGCTTTTTTTATTTTTGGGTCAAGTCGAATGTTTGAATGTGAAAATTTCACACTCAATCTTGAAATGGGCGCAAGAACCGGCATTTTGAGGGAAACAGGAGCATATTTCGCAGCACTCGTCGACAAACCGGAAATAACTCATGGCGAATCGGAACGTCAGAGAAGCGTAGCACCCCGCGAAGCAAGCGGAGCGGAAAAGCGCGAACGTTTTCGCTTTTGAAAGGGTTTCAGGGCGTCACGGGGCGTGAGTTTGACATAATTTCACATGGTTAAACTCACGCCAAAACGGCATACCGAAAACTGGTGCATATTATAGAAGCAATTCTTCTACTGCGAGTTTAACACAATCCCCTATTATGACAAACTCACAGGGAGGCGGACAGGGGGAAACGCAAGACGGCCGAAGGTTCGGCGATAGCGGCCATAAAAATAACGCACTCGCGCAATGGAGTGCGTTGAAAGGGTCATGCGGCGTTACTGCATAGACTTGTGGCGGCTGATTCTTTCGTCGTTTCGATGGTTGCGTCGGTCGATGTGGCAGTGCTTTTCGCGGTTGCCGGTCAGGTCATAGGAATAGACGCGGTAGGTGTTGTCCGGCTCACTGCGATAGGTTCCGTCGCGCTTCTGACGTTTGCGGCGCGCATCGTTGCAGATACCGATGACAAGCGCGAGCAGACCGGGGACGACGAAAACGAGGACAAGAAAAATAGTGGTATTGTTCATGGCTCCTTCCCCCTGTCATGGGACTGGGCGGCAATATCCGCGCGAATCAGGTCGCGGATGTACCCCTGGACAGATTTTTGCCTGTCGAGCTGGGCGAGAACGTCCGCGTCGGTGCGGAGGTTGAATTTTAACTGAAAGCGGCGGCAGTTAGCCTTGTCGTAAGCCGCCTGCCGGATGGTGTCCCTGGTTGGCATGGTGCTGGCCTCCTTGAATAAGGTGTGTACATAGTATACGCTATGTACACACCCTTGTCAAACGGAATCATGGAAAGACAGCGGGATGAACGGCTGCGGAATACCAGTCAGAATCCATCATGGAATCCGCTTCGCGCAGTGCGGCGCGGTAGGAACGGGCGCAGATCGTGTGGCATAGCGTTTGCCCGTAATCATTGGAGAGGGTAACAACCCAAACTTTAGGGGAGACGGCCCGGCGGAGAGCGGAAATAAGGGATTTCATGGTGTCGGCCTCCTTGGTGTTTCGTGTGGGCTTCCTTCAAAATGTTATCGTGGCGTCAGGGGCGGTGTAGCCTCCATTGACGCAGGTGAACCTGATATACAGGACAAGCGTCTGCTCCGCCGTCATGTGAAGCAGTGCATCGTAGCCGCCCGCCTCTTTTACCTGACGGTAGGTCATGACATATTCGGTCAATTCGTTCATGCGACGCAGCGGACTTTCCTTGCGCCACGCCTCCTCAAACGCTCGCGCGGCGGCCTGCGCGTGGCGGATAATCCGCGCCTTTGCCTCATCCGGCAGGGGCTGGCGGAGTTTATACGCGCCGCAAGGGTCGATGTGGGCGACGGTCTGGTAATCGCCGCCCGTATGCTGGTTTCGATTCCACACTGTTGTTCCGTTTCCCAGACAACCAAATCCGAGATCAAATGTTTTCATGTCGTTATACTTCCTTTCCGTTCCTGATGCGGCATACAATCGTCCATCCATTATGCACCATGAGGCGGATGGCATCCTCCATGGTCGTTACAAGGCACTGTTTTCTGGGCTTGTCCAGCAGGGTATACAACTGGTTCGGGAAGGACTGGCTTTCCCGCATAATGCGCTGGTAGGCATCGCAGACGGTTTTCTTGGTGCTCATGTTTACCTCATTGCCCGGATATGATGCCTCCGGGCGGGGCGGCCTGAAAGATTTACCAGGCATATTCGCACTGGTGGAGCATTGGATAGGGCTTCGGGAATTTGCGCGTTCCTTGCGGCAGCACGAACCGCTCAAGATATTTGATGTCGTCCGGGTCAAGGCCGATCGTGTCGCCCTGCTCGTCTGTCTTGACGATAAACAGATTTCCGCAGAGCATCGGCTGGCCCAGGTTGTCAATGGCGCTGATCTTGGGTTGCTCTGCAAACAGCGCTTCGTCGTCGCAAACAATCGTGAAGCGTTTGCCGTGGAAACGGCCGCGATTCGCGCCGATCTGATGGTCTGGCATGGAGATTGAGTGGCAGCCGATGATTTGGCGATAACCGCTCAGGCTCTTTTCGATAGTGCGCGGGCCGTGGGTTTCGCTTTGCACGTCAATCAGGTATCCGGTGATGGTGCTGAACATGGACGTTTACCTCCTCAAATGGTTACGCGGCGTCGATCATAGACGCAAATTCATCCAGGGTGATTCCCTGCACATCCTGCGGAGCGGGCAGGGCGTTCTTTCCAAAGGCGATGGTATACCATTCCTGCCAGGCGATTGTCTTTGTGTGCCATTTGGCGGCGCGGTCAAGCTGGTTTTTGCCCGGCTTTTCGCCGACGACAAGCAGGGTACAGCGGGTATTGATGGTTTCGTAGGCTTTCCCGCCAAGGCGCGCGGTGTGGGCGATCATGGCGCGGCGATCCAGCTTCGGGCAAGTACCGGTAAAGGCGACGATTTCACCAGAGAAGGGCCGCGCGGCGGCAGGAACGGTTTCAGTGCGTTCCGCTTCCGGTTTCGCCTGGTGCGTTGCGTTGGATTGCGGAGAAACGTCCGGTTCGGGGGCTTTCTGTGGCGCGTTCCCGCGCGGCTTGTCTGTGCGCATGGGCTGCTTTGCCGGAAACGTTTTCCTGCGCGCTGCGGGGTGCGGCTGCCAGGCGTTTCTTGCGCTCCGCCGTGCGGCGTTGCAAGCGCCGGTCAGAAGCGCGAGCATTGCGGGGCCGAGAAAGACGGCGGCGAGGAAGAGCGGGGTACTCATGGTTTTATCCTTTCTGCCGCCCTTTGGCCGGGGCGGCGCGGCGGTCGGAAAGGTTCACGCGGCGACGTTCTCCGCAAATTCGTCCAGCGTACAGAGATTGACGGTGAAGTGTGCAGCGAACTCGTCCAGGGTTTCGGGCCTGTAACCTTCGATTTGACGGGCAAGCTGCTGCGTTCTGCGCCGCGCTTCTTCCCGCGCCTCATCTGCCGGACGGTTTGCGCGCTTGTATTCTCTGGCAAGGCGGCGGCACGCGTCCTTTTCAAACTCGTTCAGGAAAATTTCAGCTGCGGCGGCGCTGGCATACCAGGCGATGCAGCGAAGCACCTGCTTCGGGTTGACGCGCTTCGCGGTGACAATATCCCTGCACACGCTGCGCCATTGCGCGGGTTTGATGCAAAGGAACGCTTCGCGCCCGTTCTTTGCGGAGGCCGTGGCGGTGTATTCGTCAAGGGCGTATTCGGCGATGCACTCGCCGAAGGGGTTTTCATACTGAATCGTCAGCGTTTGACGGCGGGCGGTCACTTGAAGGGCTTGAATAGCCATGCTTTGCACTCCTTTCAAACGGTCAGGCGGCGTTGTAGGTTTCGGCAAGGGCTACGGCGGCGCGGTATGCCTTGAAGGTCAGCTTTTTGTTATAGGTGTCGGTGTGCGGAGAATAGTAGAATCCGGCAGAAACGGCGGCCTCGATCATGCGGTTGTTGGCGTCGCTGGTAAAGCGAATCTGCGTGCGCTTTGCTTCGCCGTTGAAGAAGATGGAATAACCTGTACCGTCGATCCGGGTATTGATAAACGGCTTTTCCGGAACGGGGCGCGCTTCCTTCGGGCTGTTCGGTTCGGTTTCTTCGGATGTCTGTTCGACGCTTGCGGCGTCCGGCGTTGCGTCGGAGGCGTCGGCGTCCGACGCTTCCTCCCGCGCGGGAACTGCCTCTTCGGCGGGCGTTTCCGGCAAGGCTTCTGCGGGCGCGGCGTCCGGAGCGACGGCGGCCATGATGCGGTCATAGCGCGGATCGTCGGCGGGCACGACGATCACGGCGTCTTTGTCGGCGTCGTTTGCGTCCAGCGTGACGAAAATGGTGATTTTGCCGTCGCCGGGAATGTATTCGGCGGGGAATGTATGGCCTTTGACGGTCAGGGAATCTGCGGTGAAAGTGAAGGTGGTTTTCATGGTGTCGGCCTCCTCTAATGCTTTTGCGGCGGTGATTTTCCGCGACAATCCGCCGTGGCGGATCGTTTCGGCCGGTTATCGCCCGGCACTCATCGGGCGGAAGGGTTTCAAAGCGTCACGAATTTGCGTATTCCATCATCTCGACGGCGTGGCAGTAATCGGCCAGTTTGCAGCCGCTGCAAATCGCCCGGTTTGCGCCTTCGCAATCGCCCATGCGGTAACAGGCGCGGCCATGATAGCCGCAAATGCACGGGATGCCGTCCGGCGATTCGGCAGACTGCTCATAGGCTTGCTGCCGTTCCGGCGTAACAAGAGGGAAAACCGGGAGCGGCGTTCTGTGTTCTTCGACGTATGCGCGCATTGCTGCCCGTTCATCGTCCTTGAAGAATCTGCCGTTGCCAGCATACACAAAGGTTTTTCCGCCGTCGTAGCTGTGCCACAGCTGCACATTCCATGTGCCTCCGATACGATCGAGCTTCAAGCGTGCTTCGCAAATGGTTTTCATGTCGTTCCTTTCTGCCGCCCTTTGGCCGGGGCGGCGCGGCGTCGTGAAATGGTTTCGGTTCGTCAGGCGTTTTCCTTTGGCTGATTCAGAATCAGGCGGGCGGCCTTTTCAGCCCGCGCGGCGGCGGATACAATCAGCCGCTTGTCATTTTTCAGGGCACGGAGCCAGCTTTGAATATAGGCGGCGGAGTTGCGGAAACTCCCGGCTGTGTCGATGCCGATTTCGTGCAGGATTGTCGCCGCGCCGATTTCCGCGACAAGCTCTTCTTTGCTGTACTCTTCGCCGCCGAAGTGGTTTTCTGCGCCTCCGTGCAGGTCGAGACGGTTAAGGCGCGTCGGGTGCCCTGTGCTGTGCGTAGCTTCGTGGAACATGGTGGAGTAGTATTCCGCCGTGCGCTGAAACTGTTCGCGCAGGGGAAGAACAATGGTGTCCGACACCGGGGAATAATAGGCTTCGTCCTGCTTGCGGGACGAAAAACGGACGCGTTCGCGGGCGATGTAGTCCGCAAAAACAGCTTCGGCGCGTTCGTTGGCGGTTGCCGTCTGCACGGCCTCCGGCGTCGGGAACTTCGGCGCGATCCCGTCGCAGTCGGAAATGTGGAACACGTTGAAGTAGCGCAGCACGGGCAGGCCCTCCACGACGGTGTTCCCGTCCGAATCCTTGACGGCGTTCCCGTCGGCGTCCGCCTTTTCCTTCGGGATCACCTTCCAGAAGACGACCATCTTTGCTTTTGCCCCCTTCTTGACGTTGCCGCCCTCCTGCTTGCACTGATTGAAGGTGATGTATTCGCCGGGCTGGCGGAGCAAAAACTGATTGATGAGCGAATACGGGCGGCCCGTCGCGTGGCTGATTGCGCCGGTATTGATGCCCGCCCACGGCTTTTCCCAGGGAATCAAGCCGCTTTCAAGCTCTGCAATGATTTTGTCGGTGATTTCCGCGTAGATGTCAAACTTCATGGTGTCGGCCTCCTGTCCATCGTAGGTGTGTACCTTGTGCGGATGACTGAATTATAGCTTTAGGTGTGTACCTTGTCAAGACCATTTTGAAAATTTTTTTCGCAGGCTGTGCCGCCTTGCTTTTTCCTGCTCTGCGTGGTAAAATGGGGCAGGGCTTGCAGGGAAGTCCCTGCCCCGTTGGGGTTGCCGCCTATGCGCCGTGAACGCTGGGCGGCTTTTGCTTTACGCTTTCAGGCGCTGCTCCAGCGCGGCGATGGCCTCTTGCTTGTCCTCCGCGTCGCGGAGTATCGCAAGCATTTCCATGCGCTCAGCCTTGAGCAATGCCGCCTTGAGCTCTTGCAGCTCTTGCGCGTTCATGCCCTTGTCCTGCACCTTTCCACCCCCTGCGGTTTGATGTGCCGGAGGGCTTGCGGCTGTCGTGCCGCTTGCCCTGCCGACGCAAAAATCATAGCACGAAAAAACGGCCCGTGCCGAAAGCGGGCCGTTTTGCGTTTGTCTTGCCCCCTACGGGGGCAAAAAAATTTTTTTGAGCCGCAACGGGCGCATGGGCGATATTTGTTCCCGCGCGTATGCGAGGCGAGGCCGCCCGAAACGGGCTTGCCATTGGGCCTATTTGAGCCATGACCGGCCATGCAGGCCGGTTTGACGCTGCGCCATGGCGGCCCGGGCGACATGCTGGATATGCGCCCCTACTGTACCGCCGTGCAACGGAGTCGCACAGGACGGACGCCGGGCAAAGTTGGGCAGAGGCAACGCGGCAGAAATGGCCGCCGAACGTTTTCGCCGCCGTTTCTGCGCCGCTGTATGGAGCATTGGCAGAGGCGGCGGGATGGCGGCGGCACGTGGGCCGGGCGACGATCCGCGTCGGGCCGCACATTCCAGGAGCCGGAGCCAGCATCAACGGCAGACAGCGGCAGCAGCAGGCCGGGCAACGATCCGCACCGGGCTGCGTATCCAGGAAGCCAGCGCCAGCGGCAGGCGGAGACAGCGCGCAGGCCGGTCGATGATCTGCGTCAAGCAGCGGCATCCACTGCGATGCAGTGCGGGCAGCGCACAGCAGCGGAGCACACCGCGCCAGCACAGCACACCAGGCGCGAAGCGCCCTGCATCACGCGCCATCATGCCCCGCGCGCTGCGCCCCAGGATGCGATTCCCGTAGGGAATCGCTTGTATTACGCGTGCGTAGGTACTGCGCCGACGCGCGCAACCCTTTGCGGCTGCGGCGAGCCCAGCTTTCCGTTAGTTTTTTAGAATTTTTTAAGGGTTTCATTCACCCTGTTTGAAATGTTGATTTGTGTCCCTTCGTGCGCGCGCGAACTAATGAAGAAGAAAATAACGACTAATCAAAAAGAGCTGACGTTTGTGGTCTGAAGAAAGTGAAATTCGCAAGGCGTTGGTTTTCATTCGGTATGTCAATGGATACTCTTTGCAAATGTTATTCTTGCTTAATACTAATTAACAGAATTTTAAAAATGGGGGGGGGGGTAATATGATATACTTACTTTGATGGATGTGATTTACATAAAACATCCGGGAAC
>CAZRLM010000045.1:0-18116 GCA_964600835.1 uncultured Oscillospiraceae bacterium | reverse complement strand
AGAAAGTCTCCGGCGGCGAGCTGTACATCGACGGCAAGCTGATGAACGACGTGGCGCCCAAGGACCGGGACATCGCCATGGTGTTCCAGAGCTACGCGCTGTACCCCCACATGACCGTGTATGAGAACATGGCCTTCCCCCTGAAGCTGCGCAAGATGCCCAAGGACGAGATCGACAATCGGGTGCGGGAGGCGGCGGAGATCCTGGATATCACCCAGTATCTGGACCGCAAGCCCAAGGCGCTGTCCGGCGGCCAGCGGCAGCGCGTGGCCATTGGCCGCGCCATCGTGCGGGAGCCCAAGGTGCTGCTGCTGGACGAGCCGCTTTCCAACCTGGACGCGAAGCTGCGCAACCAGATGCGCGCGGAGATCATCCTGCTGCGCAAGCGGCTGGACACCACCTTCGTCTACGTCACCCACGACCAGACCGAGGCCATGACGCTGGGCGACCGCATCGTCATCATGAAGGACGGCTTCATCCAGCAGGTCGGCACGCCGCAGGAGGTCTTTGAGCAGCCGAAGAACCTGTTCGTCGCGGGCTTCATCGGCAGCCCGCAGATGAACATCTTCAACGCGAAGCTGACGCGGACGAAGGATCAGTACGCGGTGACGGTGCTTGGCCATACCCTGGCGCTGGACGAAAAACGCTGCGAGCTGCTCCGCGCGAAGAACGTCGATTCGGTGGACGTGCTGTTGGGCGTGCGCCCGGAGCACACGACCGTCCGGTTCGACGGCGCGAAGGACGCGATTGAGGGCACGATCACCGTCAATGAGATGATGGGCAGCGAGCTGCATCTCCATGTCCAGACGGCCAAGGAGGGCAACGTGATCCTTCGCCTGCCGACCATGGATTTGACCGAGGCGCAGCGCGCGTCCCTGGCGGCGGGCAACAAGCTGGCCTTCACCTTCCCGAGCAAGGTGGTGCAGCTGTTCGACCCCAAGACGGAACAGAGCCTGCTGTTCTGACGCTTTGGCGGCGGGGGAGCGGAGAACGTCCGCTTCCTCCGCCGCTTTTTGATCAAGAAAGGAGCCATTGCCATGGATCAGCTTGCCCACCGCAAAGCAACCGCCGTCATCCGAATTGTCCGTCCGGACGGCTCGCCCGCCGCCGGAAAGGCCGTGACCTTTGACCAGCGGACAAGCACGTTCCTCTTTGGCTGCGGCGCGTTCGATACCGTTGCGCTGATGACGGAAACAGCGCTGGAAAAGCGTCGTTTGCTGGAGGAGCGAATGGAAAAATGGCTGCGGCTGTTCAACTACGGTACGCTGCCGTTCTATTGGGGCCGGTACGAGCCGACGGAGGGACAGACGCAGGAGCCGCAGACGATGGCCGCCGCCCGGTGGCTGCGGGAGCGCGGCGTGGCGGTCAAGGGGCATCCGCTGTGCTGGCATACCTCCTGTGCGCCCTGGCTGATGCAGTATGACAACGAGGAAATCCTCCGCAGGCAGCTGGCGCGGATCCATCGCGACGTCGGGGCGTTTCGGGGCGTGATTGACCTGTGGGACGTGATCAACGAGGTGGTCATCATGCCTGTGTTCGACCGCTACGACAATGCCGTCACACGAATCTGCAAGGAGTACGGGCGGATCGGGCTGGTCAAGCGGGTGTTTGCCGCCGCGAAGGAGGAAAACCCCGCCGCGACGCTGCTCATCAACGATTTCAACACCTCCTCCGCCTACGAAATTCTGATTGAGGGCCTGTTGGAAGCGGGCGTACCCATCAGCGCGATCGGCATTCAGTCCCATCAGCATCAGGGCTATTGGGGGCTGGACAAGCTCTGCGACGTGCTGGAGCGGTTCGGCCGGTTCGGCTTGCCGATTCATTTCACCGAGAACACGCTGATTTCCGGCGATTTGATGCCTGCGCACATCGTCGACCTGAACGATTTCCAGGTTGCGACGTGGCCGTCCACGCCGGAAGGCGAGGAGCGGCAGGCGCGGGAAACGCTCGAAATGTACTCGACGCTCTTTGCGCATCCGCTGGTGGAGGCCGTGACTACCTGGAATCTGGTGGACGGCGGCTGGCTGCGCGCGCCCGCCGGCGTGATGCGCGCGGACAACACGGAAAAGCCGGTCTATCACGCGCTGTACGAAAAAATTCATGGCGACTGGGAGACGCACGTCACCCTGACGACGGACGCGGAGGGCCGCGTGAAGCTTTGCGGCTTCAAGGGAAACTACACGGCGGCGCTGGACGGCGCGGAGGCGTCGTTTGCCCTGGATGGAGGCGACGTGACGCTGACGCTGGCATAAGCGGAACAGGCGCGGGGCGAGGTCGGCAACGCTTCGCCCCGCGTGGTTTTTCCCTGTTTTTGTGTTGACAAGCCGGGTGGATCATGCTATGATGATCGCGATGAATCAGAGGCGCGTTGCGCATCAGTACCGCGGGAGAGAGTGGGCATCCCGGAGACCGCGGGAAAGGGCGCGACGCCGAAAGACCGCGCCCTGCCCGGCGCGCGGCCTTGGGCGCAGGGCGAACAGGTCTGCGACTGTCATCGGGCGAAGGCCCGGCGGAGCGCTGGTTCATGTCAGCGGCCTGCCGTGGCGGCGCGCCGCTGCCGTGAGCGCACCGCGGGACAACCGGGGTGCTTTTTTCGTAGGCGGATAATTCGCTTTTTTCGGGCATACTGATCAAAAGGAGCGGTGAATATGGCGGCAAAGTATCGCGTGGGCATTGTGGGCGCGACGGGCATGGTTGGACAGCGCTTCGTCTCGCTTTTGAAGGATCATCCCTGGTTCGAGATCACGGCGGTGGCGGCGTCCGCCCGCAGCGCGGGCAAGACGTACCGGGAGGCGGTGGGCGACCGCTGGGCGTTTGACTGGGACATCAATGAAAAAGTGGCGGATATGATCGTCCTGGATGCGGCAAACGTCGAAGAAGTGGGGAAACTCGTCGATTTCGTCTTTTGCGCCGTCGATATGAAGAAGGACGAGATTCGCGCGCTGGAGGAAAACTACGCCCGGCACGAGATCCCGGTGGTGAGCAATAACAGCGCCTGCCGCGGCCTGCCGGACGTGCCCATGGTGGTGCCGGAAATCAACGCTGCCCACACCGCGGTGATTGCGACGCAGCGCCAGCGTCTGGGCTGCAAGCGGGGATTCATCGCCGTGAAGCCGAACTGCTCGATTCAGAGCTATGTGCCCGCGCTGACGCCGCTGATGGACTTCGGCGTGGAGAAGGTCAGCGTGTGCACCTATCAGGCGATCAGCGGCGCGGGCAAGACCTTCCGCTCTTGGCCGGAGATGGTGGACAACGTGATTCCCTACATTGGCGGCGAGGACGAGAAGAGCGAGAACGAGCCGCTCAAGCTGTGGGGGCGCGTGGAAAACGGCCTGATTGTGAACGCGGAAAAGCCGGTCATCAGCGCGCAGTGTCTGCGGGTCGCCGCCAGCGACGGCCATATGGCGGCTGTGTCGGTGTCCTTCCGTGACAAGCCGTCGAAGGAAGAGATCATCGCTCGCTGGAACGGCTACGAAACGGAAGCCCAGCGCCTGGCGCTGCCCAGCGCGCCCAAGCCGTTCCTCCAGTATTTCGACGATCCCACCCGCCCGCAGACGCGGCTGGACAGGGACTTCCAGGGCGGCTTCGGCGTGTCCATCGGTCGGCTGCGGGAGGACAAAATCTTCGACTACCGGTTTGTGTGCCTGAGCCATAACACGGTGCGCGGCGCGGCGGGCGGCGGCATCCTGACAGCGGAGCTGCTGTGCCGTCAGGGCTATATCACGCCGCGGAACTGACGAGGAGGAGACGGATGAAGCCATTGTTTACGGGGTGCGCGACGGCGCTGGTAACGCCCTTTCGCGGCGGACAGGTGGACTATGACGCGCTGGACCGACTGGTGGAAGCGCAGCTTGACGGCGGCGTGAGCGCGCTGGTGGCTGCCGGTACGACGGGCGAGCCGGCGACCATGACGTGGGTGGAGCAGGTGTCCGTCATCGAGCGGGTGATCAAGAAAGCCGCGGGCCGGGTGCCGGTGATCGCCGGAACGGGCAGCAACTGCACCGCGGAGGCGATTGAGGCCGCGAAGCAGGCGGCGGCGCTGGGCGCGGACGCGCAGCTGGTGGTTACGCCCTACTACAACAAAACGAGCCAGGAAGGACTGGTCGCCCACTACCTGGCCATTGCCGACGCGACGGCGCTGCCGGTGATCGTCTACAACGTGCCCAGCCGCACCGGTGTGAACATCGGCCCGGCGGCGCTGCGGCGCATCTGCAAGCATGAGCGGGTGATCGCCGTCAAGGAGGCGAACCCGGATATGGGCGAAGCGTTGGAGAAGCTTCGCCTGTGCGGAGACGACGCGGTGTTCTATTGCGGCAACGACGACCTGATCGTTCCGGCGATGGCGTGCGGCTTCCAGGGCGTGATTTCCGTGCTGTCGAACCTGCTGCCGGCGGAAACCTCAAAGATGGCGGCGCTGGCGTTGGCGGGGGACTATCCGTCCGCTGCGGCGATGCAGCGCGCGCTGCTTCCGCTGGTGCACGCGCTTTTCAGCGAAACAAGCCCGATCCCGATCAAGGCCGCGCTGGCCGCTGTCGGCGTGTGCGACGAGGAGCTTCGGCTTCCGCTTGTGCCAATGCAGTCCGCGACGCGGGAGAAGCTGTACGAGGCGATGCGCGGCGCGGGCCTGCGCGTGTGAGAGGAGAGACGAAGGATGAAGCTCTGGATCAGCGGCGTGCTGGGTCATATGGGCCGCGCGGTGGCGGAAAAGGCGGCAGCGGCGGGCATTGAGATCATTGGCGGCGTGGACGCCCGCGACGGCGCGGCGGATTTTCCGCTGTATACGTCCTTTGACGACGCGCCGGTCATGGGCGACGCGATCATTGATTTCTCCACACCCGACGCGCTGGACGGCCTGCTGCGCTATGCGGTGAGCCATCAGATTCCCGCCGTGCTGGCGACGACGGGCTATACGCCCGAGCAGCTGGCGCAGATCGACGCGGCGGCGCGGCAGGTCGCGCTGTTTCGCTCAGCCAACATGAGCCTGGGCGTGGCGGTGCTCAAGGCGCTGGCGCGCAAGGCGGCGGAGGCGCTGGGCGAGGGGTTCGATGTGGAGATTATCGAGGCGCATCATCGCCGCAAGGTGGACGCGCCCAGCGGCACCGCGCTCATGCTCTACGACGCGGTGAAGAACGCGTATAGCGAGCCGCGCCAGGCGGTTCAGGGACGCTCCGGCCGCAACTGCAGGCGACAGGAGAACGAGATTGGCATCCACGCGGTGCGCGGCGGCACGGTGACGGGCGAGCACGAGGTGTGCTTCTTCGGCCCGTCGGAGCGCATCCGCCTGTGCCACAGCGCGGAGGATCGCGGCGTGTTCGCATCCGGCGCATTGCGCGCGGCGAATTTCCTGGTCGGGAAAGCGCCCGGGCTGTATTCGATGGACGATTTGACGGCGTGACCGGGAAATTTCTGCCGGACGCTTGCAATTTTGCCGCCGACGGGTTACAATAGGGCTGTTCCGAGATTCGTATCAGGCAGAGTAGCTGCCGGCGCGTTAAGTGTTCATGGACGGGGAGTTGCCATGAGACGAAGCCGTTCCGCTTTCGGCGGACCGGCGCGGTGCCGACGGCGCATCCCGCTGCTTCTGGTTGCTGCCTCCTGCGAGTCAGAGCAAATTTACTCGCAAGGAGGCTTTTTTGTGGTATCAAACAAAACAAAGAAGGAAATTTCGGTTCAGAACCTGGTGCTGCTCGGCTTGATGGTGGCGCTGAACGTGGTGCTGGGGCGGCTCAGCGTTCAAATTGTGCCCGAGGTGCGGGTGAGCGTGTTCGGCTTTTTGCCCATCGCGCTGGCGGCTGCCACCATGGGCCCTGTATACGGCGCGCTGACCGGCGCGGCGGGAGATGTGCTGAACTTTGCGCTCTTCACTCATGCCTACGGCCCCTATTTCCCGGGATACACGCTGACGGCGGTGCTCTCCGGGCTGTGGTACGGGTTCGTGCTGCATGGCAAGCGCCTGACCTGGGCGCGGGCGGCGCTGGCAATCGTGCCGGTGATCGTGATCGCCGAGATGGGCCTCAACTCCCTTTTGACGTACATGATGTACAGCAAGACGTTCTGGGCCAAGCTGCCAATGCGCCTTGTCACTAACGCGATCGAGTGTCCGATCAAAATGGCGCTTTTGATGGGCATGGGGCAGCTGTTCAAGCGGCTGCCGAAAACAATCTGGAAGCAGTAAGGAGCGATGACAAATGCCCGACGCGGCGAAGGAAGCCATCCTGGCCGAGCTGGCGCGCCTGTACCCGGACGCGCGGCCGGAGCTGAACTTTTCCAATCCGTATGAAACGCTGATGGCGACCATGCTATCCGCCCAATGCACGGACAAGCAGGTCAACAAGGTGACGCCGGCTGTGTTTGCGCGTTTCCCCGACGTGAAGAGCATGGCCGCGGCGACGGTGGAGGAGCTGTACCCGATGGTGAAAAGCTGCGGCTTCAAGTCCAAGGCGGGGAACATGATCGAGGCGTGCAGGCTGATCATGCTCCGCCACGGCGGCGAGGTACCGGGCAATATGGCCGCGCTGACCGCGCTCCCCGGCGTGGGGCGCAAGACGGCGAACGTCGTGCTGTCCAACGCCTTCGGCGTACCGGCCATCGCGGTGGACACGCACGTCTTCCGCGTCAGCAACCGGCTGGGCCTGGTGGACGCGTCCAGCGTCGAGGAGACGGAGCGGCAGCTGCAGCAGGCGATCCCGCGGGAGAATTGGAGCCAGGCGCATCATTGGCTGATCTACCATGGCCGGCGGGTGTGCAAGGCGCAGCGCCCGGCGTGCGAAACCTGCGCGTTGTCCGGTCTGTGCCGGAAGGCGCGGGAGGACGCGGCGCAAACGGGCGCGGCGGCGGAAGCATAACGCAACAGGAGCGGCGGCAGCGGGTGCTGTCGCCCTCTTTTTTCGTTCCTTGACGTGTCGGGCGTTTCCCTGTATAATGGACAAAGTTTGAAAAATACGGAGGTTGAGGGCATGGTAGGGCTGATTGGCGCGATGACGGTGGAGGTCGAATCCCTGATGGCGCAGCTGACCGAGCCGCGGGAGACGGTTGTGGGCATGGATCGCTTCCTGAGCGGCAGGCTGTTCGGGCAGGAGGCCGTGCTGGCGGTGTGTGGGCCGGGCAAGATCAACGCCGCGCTGTGCACCCAGAGCATGATCGTGAACTTTCACCCCGACTGGGTGCTGAACCTGGGTGTGGCCGGAGCGGGCGACGAGACGGTCGGCATCGGCGACATGGTGATCGCGACCGCCGCGGTGCAGCATGACGTGGATACCTCGCCGATCGGCGATCCGGTCGGCATGGTGAGCAAAATCAACCTGATTGAGATTCCCTGCGACCCGGCGCTGCGGGACAGGCTCGTCCGGGCGGCGCAGCTGCCGGATATGCGCGTGCACACGGGCGTGGTGGCGACGGGGGATCAGTTCATCAACCGGGGCGACGTGCGGGCGCGCATCCATGAGCACTTCCATGCGAAGGCTGTGGAGATGGAGGGCGCGGCGGTAGCCCATGCGTGCTATATGCACGGCGTGCCCTGCGGCGTGCTGCGCTCGATTTCCGACTGCGCGAACGGACAGTCCGATATGGACTATCCGACGTTTGTCAAGCTGGCGGCCCGCCACTCCGAGCAGGTGGTGGAGCGGCTGCTCCGGGACGAAAACCAGTAAGCGCGCGACCATCTGGATGGGAAGGTTGTTATTTTCAGATAAAACATTTGTCTTTTGGCGCAAATCAAGGTATAATAGAGAAGGTTTAAGAACAATGACGGATGTGGAGGGCGTGAATGTATAAGCTTTTATTGGCAACGGATCGTCCGGAAATTGCGGAAGCCTTCGCGGCGGTGACTTCCTGGGAGGCGCTGGGATTCCGGAAGCCTCGTGTTGTTGCGTCCGCCGCGGAGGCAGCGGCCTGCCTGCTGGCGCACCATGCGGATGGCATTGCCGTTGCGCTGAACGATCAGGACGCGGGCGCGCTCTATGACCACCTGCTCCGGGACTATCCGCTGCTGCCTATCCTGGACGCAACCGCGAAGCCCGGCGAGGTGGAGCGCAGCGTGACCGAGCTGGGTAAGCTGCTCAACCGCACCCATGCGGACTACTGCAATGAGAATTTCGGCGAAGCTGATCTGATGCAGCTGTGCCGACACGAGTTCTTCCGCGCGTTGATTGCCGGGCGCATCCGCGAGAAACGCGACGTTCGCCGGTACTTGAAGCTTTTGCGCAGCCGAATGTGCCCCGACCGGGCCTGCGTGCTGCTGCGGCTGGCGCTGCCGGAGGACAAAAATTATTTGAAGGGCCGTTGGCATTATGGGGACGAGCGGCTGGAGGTGGCGCTGCGCAACTTCTTCGGCGCGGAGCTGAACGGAATGCGGATGCTCGTCGCCGTGCTGCCGGATGAGCGAATCTACCTGCTGGCCTGCCCGATGCTGGGCGAGGGCGGCGGCCCGGACGACGAGTCGATGACCAGCGTGATTGCCAACCACGCCAGCGGTGCCATCGAGCACGTCCGCGAATATCTTGATCTTGACCTGACCATCGCCGGGATTGAGGTGTATCAAAACATCACCGAGCTGGCGCGGGAAAACTGAGCATCATCAAGCGGCGCTGCCGCGATCAATGGGAGGGGACGTTATGGGAATTCTGGATATGCTTCGCAGCCAGGCGATCGACGTGATCGAATGGACGGACAATTCGACCGACACCATGGTTCACAAGTATGACATGAACGGCAAGGAGATCATGATGGGCGCGCAGCTCACCGTGCGCGAAAGCCAGGTCGCCGTGTTCGTGAACGAGGGCCAGCTGGCGGACGTGTATCAGCCCGGCCGCTATGAGCTGTCCACGTCCAATATGCCGATCATGACCAAGCTCAAGGCCTGGAAGTTCGGCTTCAACAGCCCCTTCAAGGCGGATGTGTACTTCATCAACACCCGGCAGTTCCTGGATCGGAAGTGGGGCACCGCGAACCCCGTGATGATGCGGGATGCGGAGTTCGGCATGATCCGCCTGCGCGCGTTCGGCATCTATTCTTTCCGCGTGACGGATCCGACCGTTTTCCTCAGGGAGGTTTTCGGCACCGCGAACCTGTTCACCGTGAGCGGCGTGGAGGGACAGATCAAGCGCACGCTGGTCAGCGGGCTGAGTGACGCGATTGCCGAGAGCAAGATTCCGGCGCTCGATCTGGCCGCGAACTACGACGAGCTGGCGAACTACGCTCTGCAGGCGATCAATCCCAAGCTGGCCGGGCTGGGCCTGCAGCTGGCCAGTTTCGTGATTGAGAACATTTCCCTGCCGGAGGAAGTCGAAAAGACGATGGATCGCCGCACGTCGATGGGCGTGGTGGGCGATATGAACAAGTACGCGCAGTATCAGGCGGCGGAAGCGATGCGCGAGGCGGCGAACAACCCCGGCGGCGTGGCCGGAGCGGGCGTCGGCATGGGCGCCGGCGTGGCGATGGGGCAGCTGTTTGGTCAGGCGATGAACGCCGCGCAGCAGCCTACGGCGATGCCGGCGGCGAAGGGGGGCTTCTGCACCGCTTGCGGCGCGGCTCTGACTGCGGGCGCGAAGTTCTGCGCGAATTGCGGCGCAAAGCAGGCGGCTCCCGCGGCAAACGCGTGCCCCGGCTGCGGTCAGCCCGTGCAGCCCGGCGCAAAGTTCTGCGCGAACTGCGGCCAAAAGCTGTAAGACAATCAAAAAAGCGTCGTCCGCAGGAGAAATGCGGGCGGCGCTTTTCGATTGCTTTAGGATTTCTGATGCTTGCGGGCGGATACGTCGGCTTCCAGGTCGCGCAAACGCTTTTCCACGAGCGCCAGCTGCTGCGTCAGCGTGCGGTTTTTTTCGCTTTCCCGGGAGACGATGCAGGTCAAATAGAACATCATCACCAGCGAAAAGAGCGCGAAGGCGGTCAGCAGAAAGTTGATGGGCAGGTCGATGCCGATCAGGGCAGACAGCGCGTAAACGGTTTGCGGGAATACGACGGCGATGACCAGCAGCAGCGCCAGCGCAAGCCACAGCAGGGAATAGCCCAGGTTCAGCTTGCGGCGGTGGATCATTCGCACCGCGATCAGCGCGCCGACGATGACCAGAACAAGCAGGAGAACGCGCAGACGGTTACTCACGCGAATATTCTTCCTTTCGTGCGCGGCGACGGAGCCGCATCCCGGCCAGCAGGATGGCCAGGGACACCTTGATCATATAGTACAGGCTGCGAAGCGACCGGATGGAGCTGACGCCGCCCTGGCGCTCGTTCATTTCGACGGCGATCTCCCGGACGCGACAGCCCGACACCAGCGCGGCGACGATGGACTCCGGCTCCGGATAGTCCTGCGCGTAATCGGCGGCAAACCTGGCGATAAGCGGCCGGTTGATCGCGCGGAAGCCGCTGGTTACGTCATAGATCGTCTGGCCGGTGCATAGCCGAATGAGCCGCGAGAGCACCGCGATGCCCGCCCGGCGCGCGGCGGAGGATTGGAATCCGGCGCGTTCGCCGTCCGACGGCAGAAAGCGGCTGCCTACGGTCATGTCGGCCTCGCCGGAGAGAATCGGCGCGATCAGCTCCGGGATATACTCCGCCCGGTGCTGGCCGTCGCCGTCAAACTGAACTGCGACGTCGTAGCCGTGCTCCAGCGCGTAGCGAAAGCCGGTCTGCACGCCGCCGCCGATGCCCAGGTTGACGGGCAGATCGAGGTAGGCAAGGCCATGTTCCCGCAGGATGCTGCGCGTTTGATCCCGCGAGCAATCGTTGACGACAACATAGTCGGCATCCGGACAGTGCAGCCGGAGCTGTTCCACCGTCTGCAAAATGGCCTCTTCCTCGTTGTAGGCCGGGATGATCACAAGCAGCCTCGGCACCTTCATCGCGCCTCCTTCCGCCTTATTGTAGCATAATTCGCGCATCGGTTCAAGGCGCGTTGCGGCAAGGACGGAAATGTGTTACAATAGTCACAGTTTTTTGACGAGGGGGGAGCGGCGTGACGCGCCTGTCATTGAAGCGGAATATGCTTTACAACACGATCGGTTCGCTGACCTATCTGGTCTGTCAATGGTTGATGACGGTGCTGGCCGTGCGCCTTGGCTCCTACGCCGACGGCGGAATGCTCTCGCTGTCGATCTCGATCACCGGCTTTTTCTTTGCGGTGGCGACATTTGGCAGCCGCATCTATCAGGCGTCGGACACAAAGGGACGCTTTTCGCCGACGGTGTATGTGTCCACCCGCCTGGCGACCTGCGTGGCGGGCATGCTTGCCTGCGGGGCTTTTCTGCTGCTGAACGGGCACTACACGGCCTGGCAGCGGGGCTGCGTCATGCTGTACATGACCTTCCGCCTTTCCGAGGCCTGGGCGGACGTAATGGCGGCCGAGGAGCAAAAGGCGTGGCGGATGGACTACGTCGGCCGGTCGCTGCTATCGCGCGGGCTGCTGTCGCTGGCTAGCTTCACGGCAGTGATGGCGGCAACCCGATCGCTGCCCCTGGCTGTGGCGGTGATGGCTGCGCTTTCGCTGGCCGTGGCGATTGGCTACGACGGACGGGTTGTTCGCCGCCTGACGGGCTACCGGCTGACTTTTGCCTGGCGGGACAGCCTGCCGCTGTTGCGGGAAACCTGGCCGACCATGGTCAACTGCGCGCTGATGACGCTGCTGGCGGCGATCCCGCGCTATATGCTGGAACGGTATGCGGGGAGCGAAATCCTGGGCATTTACACGTCCATCGCCACGCCCGCGGTGATCGTGCAGGCAGGGTGCAGCTTCATTTACAGCCCGCTTGTTGCGCCGCTGTCGGAGCGCTTCGCTCAGCGCGATCTGCGGGGCTTTCGCCGCACGCTGTGGCGGGCGCTGGCGGCGGTGGCCGCGCTACTGCTTGTGCTGATCGCCGGCGCGGCGCTTGTGGGCGACTGGGGACTTTCGCGGCTGTTCGGGCCGAGCATTCTGCCCTACGCCTGGATGCTGATCCCGGCGCTGCTGGCGGCGTTCTGCTCGGCGCTGGTGTACTTTTTTGAGGTGCCGCTGACGATTGCGCGGCGAATCAAGCCAATGATGATCTGCCACCTGTGCGCGGCGGCGGTTTCGCTGATCGCCTCGATTTTGCTGATTCCGCGCATGGGCATGATGGGCGTGAATGTTGTCCTGTACCTGTCGGCTGGCGGCGACGCGCTGGCGATGGGCCTGATGACGGCGCGCGTCGCCCGCGGCTGACGAACAATAGGAACAGGAAAGGAAGCGGACTGATGAGGAAGCATCATGTGCTCAGCGGCGTTGACCGCATCGAAACGGTTACGCCGCTGCTGGAAGGGCGGCGTGTGGGGCTGATGACCAACCCCACCGGCGTGGATCATTCGCTGCGAAGCACCATTGATCTGATCAACGAGCGCTATCGCCTGACGGCGCTGTTTGCGGTGGAGCATGGCATCCGCGGCGACGCGCAGGCGGGCGCGGCGGTGGATACCACCGTCGACCCGGCCACCGGCGTGACGGTGTACAGCGCCTACGGAAAAAACTGCCACTTTACCGACGAAATGTTAGATGCCTTCGACGTGCTGGTGTTCGACATTCAGGACGTGGGCGCGCGGTTCTACACTTACCTGTATTCGCTGGCCTACGCGATGGAGGCCTGCGCCCGGGCGGACAAGCCCATCATCGTGCTGGATCGCGTCAACCCGCTGGGCGGCGTGAAGCGCACCGGTACCGTGCTGGAGCCGCACTTTGCGTCCTTCGTGGGGGATTATGAGCTGCCCACCCAGTACGCGCTGACCATCGGCGAGTACGCGCTGTATGTGAAGGAATACCTGCGTCTGCCGGTGGCGCTGACAGTGGCGCCGCTCGACGGATGGCGCCGGGAAATGTATCTGGACGACACCGACCTGCCCTGGGTCGCAACCTCGCCCAACTGCCCCGATCTTGCGGCGGCGCTGTGCTATACCGGCACCTGCATTTTCGAGGGCTGCAACATCAGCGAGGGGCGGGGAACCACGCTGCCCTTCCAGGTGATCGGCGCGCCATTCATTGACGGCGCGGCGCTGGAAAAGCGGATGAACGCCCTCGGCCTGCCGGGACTGCACTTCCGCCGCACGTCCTTCTGCCCGACCTTCAGCAAGCATCAGGGGGAAATGTGCCACGGCGTGCAGATGCACATCCTGGATCGGGAGGCGTGCGACGCGTTTGCAGGCGGATTGCTGCTGATGGATACGATTCGCGAAATGTACGAGGATCGCTTTGAATTTCTCTGCTGGGGCGAGAGCAAGCGCTATTCGGTGGACAAGCTCCTGGGCACCGATGCGTACCGCACCGGTCGTCTCACCGCGCAGGAGTTGATCGAAACCAGCCGGGAGCCGGTGCGGGTCTTCGGCGAGCGGGTCAAGCATCTGCTGCTCTACTGACGGAAGGGGAGAAAAGCGATGGCGCTGATGTCTATCAGCCTGTATTCAAAATGCCTGGCGCGGACGGTTCCGCTGCGCGCCCTGGTGCCCGTTGACGAGATGAACCTCCCCGCGGACGAGCCGGTCAAGCCGCTGCGGGCGCTGTATCTGCTGGGCGGGATGTTTGGCAGCGAGAACGACTGGCTGACCTACACGCGGATCGCCCTGACCGCGCGGCGGCTGGGGCTGGCGCTGTTCTGTCCGGCGGGCGAGAACAGCTTTTACACGGCGCAGTACGGCACCGGGCTGGACTGGCTGCGCTTCATCGGCGAGGAACTGCCCGCCGTCACCCGGCAGCTCTTTCCGCTGTCCGCCCGGCGGGAGGATACGTTCATCGGCGGCCTGTCGATGGGCGGCTATGGCGCGCTGAACGCGGGATTGTCCTATCCGCAGACCTTCGGCGGCGTGTTTGCACTGTCCGCCGTGATTCACCCCTGGACGATGATGAACGCGCCGGAGGGCAGCCCGGTGCTGCGACCGACCTACGCGGAGGCGGTCTTTGGCCCGGCGGACAAGCGGCGGGAGCTGCTCGATCTGGCGAAAAACTGCGTGCAAAAAGCGCCGCCGATCTGGATGGCCTGCGGCACGGAGGACGCGCTGTATCCGGATAATCAGCGCTTTGTCGATCGCGCCGCGGCGCTCGGGCTGGACGTGACCTGGAAAGCCGCGCCCGGCGGGCATGGCTGGGACTTCTGGGACAGAGAGAGCGTTCCGGCGCTGGAATGGCTGACACGGGAGAAACCGCAATAAGGAGGAGCCGATGATCCTTCAAACGGAGCGTTTGCTTCTGCGTCCCTGGACGGAGGAGGACGCGGAGTCTCTTTACCGGTACGCGCAGGATCCGGAGGTCGGGCCGAGCTGCGGCTGGCCGCCCCATCAAAGCGTCGCGGAGAGCCGACAGGTCATTCGGACGGTGCTCGGCAGAAGCGAATGCTATGCCGTCTGCCTGAAAACCGACGGAGTGCCCATCGGCAGTGTGGAGCTGATGCTATGCGGCGTCACCGACATGACCGACCGGGCGGACGAGTGCGAGCTGGGCTACTGGCTGGGCAAGCCGTTCTGGGGCCGGGAGATCATGCCGGAGGCCGCCGGGGAAATGATCCGCCACGGCTTCGAGGAGCTGCATATGCGCGCGATCTGGTGCGGCTACTACGAGGGAAACGCGAAGTCCAGGCGGGTGCAGGAAAAGCTGGGCTTTGCGCCGCACCATGTCAGCGAGGCGCTGCCCGTGCCGCTGCTTGGCGAGGTCAGAAAGGGCTACGCCAACCTCCTGACCAGGACGCAATGGCTGGCGCAGCGGACGAAATAATCAGGAAACGGGGGAACGATGATGCGCTTGACCTTCATCAATCCGGGGCCGGAATACGCCGTTCAAAGCGTCATGGGCTTTCAGCAGGGGAACGAGTCCGCTTTCTGGAGCGAGCCGCTGTATCATTTCTATCCGCAGCTCGACCGTTCCCGCGCCATGGCCATGATCTGCGAGGACAGGCGGCGGTATATCGCCGACGCGCTGACGGCGCATTACCGGGACGTGGAGCAAACGATCAACGAGAAGTGCGTCCGGTACGCGGCGCACTGGGAGAAGCATCGCGAACAGGTGGAGGCGGCGCTGTCGGAGGCGTTTGACGTGCCCTGCGCCGAGCTGCTCAATAATATGCGGTGCTTCGTGACGCTGAACCCCATCATGCCGCGCTTCCTGACGCAGCACGCCTTCGACGTGTTTTACCTCAGCTCGGAGAGGGGCGCGCTGGGGCTGGCGCTCCATGAGATCATTCACCTTGTGTGGTTTCACGTCTGGCACGACGAGTTTGGCGATGCCTGGGACGATTACGAAGCGCCGTCGCTCCCGTGGATTTTCAGCGAGATGGTCGTCGAGAGCGTGATGCGCGACGAGCGGCTGAGCAGCATCAACCCGTACTTTCCAAGAGAGAACGGCGGCTGTGTCTACCCGTATTTCTTCACGATGCAAACGTTCGATGGCCCCGCCCTCGACGCGCTGGACAGGCTGTATCGCGAAAAGCCGATTCGCGCGTTTATGCGCGACGGCTACGCCTGGTGTCAGGCGTACGAGCAGGAAATCAGGGCGCACATCGCGAAGTCGGAAGCGGCGGGATAATTGGCTTTGAGTAGTTGTATCAAAACGGAGGGTTACATATGGCAAAAAAAGAAGCAAACTTCGATTTATATATATACGACCTGCTACAAGAAGCCGGTATTCAGGCAGATACACAGGGAAGCAGCATTGCTGAAATTGATCATGCACTGAAAAGCGCGTCAAAGCACCAGACGGGCAGGGCGGGTTTTCCTGAATATACCGCTGTTGTCGGTGACTTTGTGCTTGTGATGGAAGACAAGGCAGACCGGGCAAATCTGTGTCTTCGTGAGAAGGAGGCTATTTCTCTGTCTATCACGGCTACAAAGGATTATGCCGTAAACGGCGCATTATACTACGCGAAAAAGATACTGGAGCAGACAAACTATCAAAAGGTGTTTGCTTTTGGTAATGCAGGCGATAAAAAGCACCATATTTTACAGCCGCTTTATGTAGACAAAACTGGTTACATGGAGCTTCCACAAGTAGAAACATTTGAAAATTTTTCTGCTGCACATATTGACGAATATTATAAGCGTATCGTATTGAAAGAGGTACCGCCGGAAGATATTGAACTTGAGGATATTTTGAAAAAAGCCAAAACTCTGCATGAGTATCTGCGCAATTATGGCGGCTTGGGGGAAGATGAAAAGCCTCTTGTTGTGTCCGCAATTCTGCTTGCATTGCGCGAACAGGAATATGGTTTCAGCCTGTCACAGTTGACGGGTGACACATTGGAAAGCAATACGGATGGCGCTGTGCTGTACCAATATCTTGAAAAGAACTTGCAGCGGGCAAAGGTAGCCCCGGAAGTGAAAAAGGCTCGTGTGCTTCACCAGTTCACATTGATCAAAGACAGACCGCAGTTAAACACAGTTCGCCCGGATTTGAACAAAACTCCGCTGAAATTCTTTGCCGAATACATCAATCAAAATATCTTCAAGGCGATTATCTCTAATTCCAGTGAAGATTATCTTGGCCGGTTCTATGGGGAATTTGTTTCCTATTCCGGTGGCGATGGGCAGGCTTTGGGCGTTGTTCTTACGCCCCGGCATATCACGGAATTGTTCTGCGAATTGGTGGACTTAAAGCCAACGGACGTTGTTTTTGACCCCTGCTGTGGAACGGGTGGGTTCCTGATTTCGGGAATGCACAAAATGCTGAATGCCGCTAAAAATGACAATGAACGCAAACATATCAAACAGCATCAGATTCACGGTATTGAAATTCGTGACGATATGTTTTCCATTGCCACAACGAATATGATTTTGCGGGGCGATGGACAAAGCAACCTGATTTGTGATGATTTTCTGGCACAGGACCCCGGCGAATTGCAGTTAAAGGGTGGCGGCGTGACCGTTGGCTTTATGAACCCTCCCTATTCACAGGCAAAAGACAAAAACACGGCGCATTTGTCGGAACTCTGTTTTATTCGTCACCTGCTCAATTCCGTTACATCGGGTGGGCGCGTTGCTGTCATCGTTCCTGTGTCTGCTATGATTGGTAAGACAAAGGAAGATAAGGCAGTAAAGGTGGAAATCCTCCGACACCACACTTTGGAGGGCGTTATCAGCCTGAACAAAAACACTTTTTATGGTGTAGGAACGGTTCCTTGCATTGCGGTATTCACCGCCGGAGAGCCGCACCCCGTAGATAAGATTGCAAAGTTCGTCAATTTCGAAGATGATGGCTTTGTGGTGAAAATGCACTTGGGTCTGGTGGAAACGGAATGCGCTAAGGACAGGCGGCAATATCTGCTGGATTGCTGGCGAGGTAAAATCACGGACTTCCCCTCTAAATTTATGGTGAAAACTACTGTTGAGGATAGTGACGAATGGCTGCATTCGTTCTATTATTACAATGACGAGATACCCACGGAAGCAGATTTCATGAACAGCATAGCGGATTATTTGACATTTGAATTCAACATGATTACCCATGGACGCGGTTATTTGTTTGGCGAGAAAGGCGGTGAGTGATATGCTTTCATTACATGATAGGGAATGGAAAGAATTTGGGTTGACAGAGATATTCTCGATAAAATCAACTTCAAGTAGCATAGATAAAATTAGGCTGATAAATCAACCGGGAAAATATCCCTATATAACGCGGTCTGATCAAAACAATGGTATAAACACTTTTGTTTGTGAGCAACCGGATTATATAGCGGATGCTGAAAATTGCATTACTGTTGGGCTTGATACGCAGACTGCTTTCTATCAGAACACATCGTTTTATACCGGGCAAAATATTCAAATACTAAGAAATTCAAAACTTAATAAAACTAACGCCAAATTTCTGCTGCCACTTATTCGTAACACGTTATCAATATTTAATTGGGGCGGAAACGGAGCAACTTTAACAAGGCTTCGCCGCAGCAAAATCATACTACCTGTTGACGAAAAGAACAATCCTGATTATGCCTTTATGTAACAATACATCAGAGAACGAGAACAACTAATTGTACAGAAGTACATAGAATATATTGGCAGCAATGCCAAAATTGAGGGGGGGGGGTATAACACTGCTGAATAAAAAGAAATGGGCAGGATTTGCGCTTACAGAGATATTTGACATAAGCCCTGGAAAGCGGCTCACCAAAAGCGATATGCGCTCCGGTAACAAACCGTTT
>CAZRLM010000044.1:0-18147 GCA_964600835.1 uncultured Oscillospiraceae bacterium | reverse complement strand
AGCCCGAAATGAGAAACGAGCCTTGCGTGTCAAAAAATCCGACCGCCGCAAGGCTCGTTATCGTCAAAAGATGAGCCGAAAAGCCCGTGATTGCAGGCGTTTTCGCGCATAAAAGATGCACACCCGTCTTGATCACCATTGTATCAAAACGGGTGTGCAGTTATGGAATTGCAGACCTACTTTGATACGATATGCACATACCTCTGACCTTTCGTTGAAAGATGCACATAATAGAACGGTAGTGCAAATAGATAGCGACGGTGTAAAGAACCTTGCGAAGGTTGCCAGTGAAATGCAGCAGCTTTCTGCAAACGCACAAGAAGAGCGATACATAGCCGGTATCAATCCAGCAATTGGCAAGGATAAGCGCAAAAGTGTATACGCGAAAACAAAAGCTGAATGTGCAAAGAAGCTTAGAGAGGCAACAGCAGCCGTTGACAAGGGAACATACCTTGAGCCTGAAAAGATACGGGTATCTGAATGGATGCGGAAATGGCTTGATACTTATTGCAAGGTCAAGCCCCGCACCAAGGAAACGTATGAATCTGCAATAGATTCCAGCATTATACCGGAGATCGGCAACTTCCGCTTGTGTGAATTGAAGCCCGCGCATATTCAGGACTATATTAACGGCCTTGAGGCTCGCGTGAAGAGGACGATGGAATTCCTTTTGGCATCCGGCTGGCAGGCTCCTTGCATTGAACAGCCTTTTGATTCATCAAGCATAGTGGATTCACTGTACACGCAGATAAGCCAAAACTCCCAACGAGATTGATACAAAAAGCCCCGGAAATCCCTGAAAATCAGGGGGTTTCCGGAGCACTGCGTATAAAGCGTGTTACTGACGCAGGATTATCAAACCATGACCTTATTCATCAGCTGCTGGAAATCATCCACATGATCGTAAGTGACCATTCCATTCGACAGAGTGGAGAACAGTTTCTTTGCGCAGTCGATCTTCGCCTTTTCAATGGGGCGCAGGTTCAGACTGTCCATCGTTCCCTTCGTCTCAGCCACGAAGTAGATATGCCGTACAGCGCCCTCATGGAAGACGATGGCCCAGTCGGGCGAATAGTGCCCGACCGGTGTCGGAATGGCGAATCCTTTCGGAAGTTTTGCATAGATGAAAACATCCTGAGAACCATCCAGCGATTCCGCAAAGCGGCGCTCTACACTGTCTTCCGCCGTTCCATCGGTAAAAACATAATCCTGAATCGCTTTGTCAGCACGGAAAGCCTGATCGAATGTTTTTCCGTGTTTTTCAGCAGTGAAGATGCTGCTGTCATAGCGGCCTTCGATCTGGTCGTAGGTAATGTGCTCGACGATCATCGTCGCCTTCTGTTCTTTGATGAGCCGAATAACCTTGGAAATGAATTCCTCCGGGTTGTTTCGGAACATGTAGAACTTGTCCGGCGCAATGCCCATCAGGATCGCGGCAGCAGTCCTGCGGGTAAGAACTGTTCCTTCAGCCACCTTGCCAACAAGGTCATATTTCAGCTGGCTGGTGCTGGCATGCTTCAGCATTTCTGTGTGCGTTGCGACCTTTCCGAAGCTGTCGCCCGCACGCATATCATCGCTGGTAATCTGTCCCTTCTGTCCCGCCACGGAAACCGTGTATTGAAGCTGGCTGACAAAGAGCTCGTTGTTGATGTGCGCAATGGACTTCGAAATCAACTCGTTGCTGTCAAAGTCAACCGTGTATGCGTACTTGTGGTTGATGGTATTCCAGAGTGTCTGGAATTCTTTCTTGTAGAACCTGTCGTTCAGAGGATTTTCAGGCGCAGGCGTTTTGTTGCCGTCCTTGATCATATCTTCAAGAACCTTGTCGTCAAAGATCGCTTGGATCAGCTTGTGGATGCCTTCACTCATCGGCTGCAGAGACTCGGGCAAAGGCAGCAGGCGACCAGCTGCGGCATCGTCACGGTATTCCTGTGTAACTCCGTCATCTTCGTCGATATAGTCGTTCTTGGCAAGATATTTCCAGATCGCTTTGGCTTGCCTATCATCCAGCTTGACTTTGGAGCCATCGGGCATCAGGACATTCTTGCCCTCGAAATACTCAATAGTAGCCTTTCTAGGACGGTCGTACAGAACCGCTTTTGTCTCTTCCTGAAGCGCCTTGACAAACTCCGCATAGCCTTCGCTGGCGATGACCGTCAGGGTGTTCAGCACATGAACATCCGCGCCAACGGTTTCCGTGTCCATGCGCTCGCCAGCCTGATTGACGCACAGGCGCAGCCCGCGTCCGACTTCCTGCCGTTTCTGCGTGACACTGTCGCCGCCGTGCTTGAGCGTGCAAATCTGGAACACATTCGGGTTGTCCCAGCCTTCGCGCAGCGCGGAGTGCGAGAAGATGAAGCGGGTCGGTTCATCGAAGCTGAGCAGGCGCTCCTTGTTCTTGAGGATCAGGTCATACGCGGAAATATCATCGCTGAACTCGCTGCCGCGCTTGAGCTGGCTATCAATGGCATGACCCGTCTTTTTGTCGATACTGAAATAGCCGCGATGTGTAGCGTGGGCATCGATGCAATCGAGATATGCGACGTACTCCGGATCGAGCAATGTCCGGTAGTCGTTCATGACGGACATGTATTCTTCCTCGAACACCTGTCCAAACTCGCCGAGCGCTTCGTTCCCATTCGCATCGTACTGACGATAGTGTGCCACCTCGTCGATGAAGAACAGCGACAACGTCTTGATTCCCTTGTGAAACAGCTGCGCCTCCTTCTGGAAGTGGGAGATGATCGTCTCGCGAATCTGCACGCGGCGCATATCGCTTTCGGAGACGTCACCGATAACTTCGCCCTTGCGGATGACATCGCCGTTGGTGAATGTGACAGTTCCGTCAATGGGATCGATCTGCGATACGGAGAACCCACGGTACTGCTCCATCTCGCCGGAAATGAAGAAGAGGTTGTCGCCGACCGACAGCTGCCGCGTCTCGCGGTTGATGGACTTGTTATATTTGATTTCCAATTCCATGCGTACCTTCGGCGGCTGCTTCGGGGAGAGAATAAAGCTCTCCAAATACAGATAGCCGTCCGTACCGCGAAAGTTTTTCACTTCAAAACCCTTGACCTCAATGCGCTTGACCAGGCGCTTGTTGTAGGCGTCCAGCGCGTCCAGCACATAGATCAGGTTGTGCCGTTCCTTGTGCGTCGCGGAGTAGTTCAGCATGAACAGCGGGTTGAAGGACTTCAGCGCCTTCTGCGTCACATCGCCGCCCATCTTCTGAGGTTCATCCATGATAATGATCGGTCGGTTGGCGGCGATGACATCAATCGGGCGGCGGCTCTGGAACTCGTCGCGCTTACTGTAGATGATACGGGCTTCCTTGCTGCGCCCGTCCTCCTTCAGAGATGCAGCGAAGGCTTGCGTGTTGATAATCATCACGTTGATGCCGCTGTCTGCGGAAAAGCTGTCCAGCTGGTTCAGGTTGGCGCTCGAATAGATGAAGAAGCGCGCTTTCTTGCCATAGTGCTCCATGAAATGGTCAACAGTGATCTCGAAGGACTTCTTCACGCCCTCACGGATGGCGATAGACGGCACAACCACGATAAACTTGCTCCAGCCGTAGCGCTTGTTCAGCTCGAACATGGTTTTGATATACACATAGGTTTTGCCCGTACCGGTTTCCATTTCGATATCCAGCGCACAGCGTCCCAGCCCCTTCACCAGAGAGGCAGACTGATGAATATCATTGTCCTGCTGCACGTCATGGATGTTCTTCAGAAGTTGCTCGTCGGTCAACTGCAGCGTGTCATTCAGATAGCCGGTATCATCCACTTCATCCAGCGAGATTTGAGGGCTTGGAAACATGCTCATCTGCTGGTCGGCAGGCGAGAGGATGGGCTTCACTTCGCCCAGGTCGCGCCGATAGCTTACGCCGGTGGAATAGGGCTGGCCTTTGAATACGTTCACGACGCTTTCAACGGCGTCGGTCTGGTATTGCTGTATCTTGAAACGAAATTTCATGTCTTTTGCTCCCTGCTCTTCTTTTTCGCCGTGGTTTCAAGCCCCTTGATGGTTTCCAGATACGCTTCCTCTACGGGTGAAAGCGTCTGTGCCTGATACTTGCGATACTCGGCAGTCGCGCGTTCGATCGCCTGCTGATGGCTGATGTTTCCCGCACCGCTGAGCAGCTGGCGACCGCCCGAAGAGAGTACCGCATCCAGCTGGCGAATGTAGTCGCTCATTTTCATCGGCTTATGTTCAATGGCATTGATTTCCGCAATATCAAAATAACCGGAAACCAGATTGTTCAGGATACGCAGTTCATCCTCAGAGAGATAATTCTTCGCCACGCTCACATCTTTCAGCACGGGCATTTCACCCGGGAAGGTTTGCAGACCCATGAAGGGTTTTTCCGCATCCGCCCGTTCAAAGATAACTTCTGCCGCCGTATGGCCGTGGGCGGCATAGTGCAATTTGTTCTGCACAATCTGGAAAAAGCGGATGGAATCCGGGCTATGGGGATCATAGTCCACGCTGGTGGCGTACAGATCAAGCACCTGACGATACAGCATCTTTTCCGACGAACGGATATCACGGATGCGCGCGAGCAGTTCTTTCCAGTAGTTGCCGCCCGCATTTCCCTTCAGGCGCTCATCATCCAACGCAAAGCCTTTGATCATGTATTCTTTCAGACGCGCTGTTGCCCACTGGCGGAATTGCGTGCCGCGCAGGGACTTGACACGGTAGCCAACGGAGATAATGACGTCAAGGTTGTAGCAGTCTATGATGTGGGTTTGCGTCTTCCCTGCGATTGCTCCGTGCTGAGTGGTTGTTGCAAAATTTGCAACAACCATATCCCTGTTCAATTCGCCCTCAGCGAATATGTTCTTGATGTGTCGGGATATGGTGGATTTATCCCGCTCAAACAGCTCTGCCATCTGATCGATGGAGAGCCAGACGGTTTCATTTTCGAAGCGAACGTCAATATGCGTCTGCCCGTCCGCAGACTGATAGACGATCATTTCGCCGTGGTTGTTGCCATCCATCATCTCACAGCACCTTCCTTACGGTAGACGGCGAATACGTCTCGAAAATTTGGTCGAAGTTGGTGGCAACGCTGTCATCGGCCATGGAGCTGTCGCGGAAAACGGCGTAGTAGGGCTGGCGCTTGGCAATGGCGGTGACCGTTTCGGTGGAAACACCCGCGTCAAAGCAGGCCAGCAGGAAGCCGTCGGCCACGTCAAACACGCGCTTGCCGTCGATGGTGGTTTCGGCAATGGGGCTGGAGGGAAGGACGCCCAGCTCCAACATGACCTGGAAGAGCAAATCTTCCGGCGTGCGGTCGGGCTTAATGTTGTCGGTGGTGATGTCCAACAGGGATTGGGTCATGCTACTGGGATTGTAGTACACATCCTGCATGTTGCTGCTGTCCAGACGCAGCACGCGGAAGCCGATGTCCAGATTCTGCGCCGTCAAGCCTGCCTCATCCTTGATCTTGCGCCCGGCGCGGCGGATGCGCTCCCGTCCGATCTGAAAAATATCCGCAAATTCATTTGAATTACATTTTTCATTTATTTGAACGCATATGTACTTTCTCCGTCCTTCATCAGATGCGTTTTTCTTCATTACGGCATGGCCTGTGGTTCCTGACCCCGAAAAAAAGTCTAAAATCGTATCATTTTTATCTGTTGCAATGGTAATAATTCTTTCAATAAACTTTGAAGGCTTGGGCGTATCAAAAGGAGCAACACCGTCAAACAACGACATTAATTCTTTTTTGGCTTCATCCGTATTTCCTGCTTCACTATGCGTCCACAAATTTGTTACTACTTTTCCATTTTTATCGTCCAGATATGTTTTTTTTGCAATTCCACCTATTCCGCTTTTTGTAAAGAAATACTTTGGCCATTGTCCTCTTTTGTATACTCTCAATGCTTCTTCACGAGCCACTTCAAAAGTATCTGATAAAACAATACCTTTGACATCTTTTCGTACTTCGCTTTCTGGGACCCCACAAACAATTGCTCTTTCATGATAATCATGGAGATCCTTCAGCTCATATTTACACCATCCATTCATTATTTCAAGGGTTTGCTCTTGTCCAAACGTCCAACACCGGCCATTCCCTGGATAAATCATTTTTCCGGTAAAAGGATGCTGTACGGCATACACCATTCCTTGATGCGAGGCTGCTCCAGGAGCAAAAGCATTATCAGTTCTCCAAGCAAGAATATCATTATCGGGATTTCCATATTTTGCATTCATTTCTTCTGTTCGTGGCAGCTTGTTAGGAACCCAATTAGGCTGTCGGCTAAATACCACTATATGCTCTTTTTCATTACTGATGCCTTTTGAGTCATTACGAGGTGCATACGTTCTTTGCCAAGCTATATCCGCAACAAAACACCTCTCGCCAAATACATCCGAGCATATTTTTACTAAGTTCGCAGATTCATTATCATCAATACTGATAAAAATTACCCCATCCTCACTCAGCAAATCCTTCGCAACCCTCAGCCGCGGATAGATCATATTCAGCCAGTCCGTATGGAAGCGGCCGTTGCTGTCCGTGTTCTGCACCAGCTGGTTGCCCTGATCGTCGTACTGCCCGCTGCGCGCCATGTAGCTGTCCGTGTCCTCGGCAAAGTCGTCCTCGTACACAAAGTCGTTGCCCGTGTTGTACGGCGGGTCGATGTAGATCATCTTCACTTTGCCCAGATAGGTCTCCCGCAGCAGCTTGAGCACATCGAGGTTGTCGCCCTCGATGTACAGGTTCTCGCTGTCCCAGCCGCCGGGTGTGCCGTCCCGGCCCACGCTGTCCGCGCGCACAGGGCGCAGCGTAGCGCTGATGGGCGCGTTCGCCGTCAGCACGGCTTTTTTCTTGTCCGGCCAGGTAAACTGGTAGCGTTCCTCGCGACCCTCCACCACGCGGGTGTTGATCTCCTGCATGAGCACATCCTTGTCAATCGCGCGGACAACTTCACCGTCCTCGTTCATGGTTTCCGTGACCGCGTTCGGAAACAGCGCTGCCAGCTTCCTGAAATTCTCGTCCGCCAAATTCGGCGTGTGCATGTTCAGCTTATTCATTCTGCTTCTTCCTTTCCGTTTGTCTGCATCATTTTCTTCATTTGTTCCATAATGAAGAACTGGTTATTCTGGTTTGCTTGCTGTTGCGCCATTAATTCTGTCATACCCTTTGGAATATATGGATTCTGTATAGATTCCCATGTAATAATATCTTTATATCCCAATGATTTTGCCATTGCTTCCAGCAACTTTTCTCTTTCTACCTTTATCTTTGACAAGTCAGTATCCGTTGGATTTTCCACACACATTCTGTCAAAACAGGTTTTCCATTGCTTGCGGACAGCTTTATCGTCTGCAAAAACAACATCGATCAGGTTCATAGCCTGGACACTTTCATTTGTCCATCCGAAAATACGGCTCGTCATCAGTATTTTGAATATCTGCATCTTGTCATTTCGCTTTTGAGCCCGTTCTTGCAATTTTTGTCCAACGACAACGGCAAGAATGGGTACAAGGATAAGCGCAACTATGTTGATAATTTCCATCATGCCAATTTGTCCTTCCTTTCCTCGTCCAGTAGAAGCTGCTGCTTTAGCGCTTTTGCTTGTTGTACCAATTCAAACTTCCTCTTCGGCTGCTTCTCCGCCCACGCCTGTTTTTCCAGCTTATCAATTTCCCTTTGCAGCTTCGCCCGTCTATCGTCAAGGACAATCTGCTCGTTCAGCGTGTTTCCGTTTTCAACTTCAATGTGGCCAATCTGCTTGACCACGCTTTCCCAGACCGCGTCCATGTTCAAGCCCTGAAGCTGAATTGTCCGGCTTCCAGCAGTTTCCCACGCATTCATGATGAGCTTTGTCTGCCAGAGGGCGAGACGCTCCTCCTGCTCATAGGAGAGAACAAGCACAAGGTTCTGTCCAAATGTCCGGGCGATGAAAACGATGTTCTGCCGATCGAAATCCTTCCGGCGCAGCGCGACCTGCACAACGAAGAATGCGTGGACTTCCTTGCCGTCCGCAAGATTCAGCGAAACCGTGGACACTTCGTTATAGACCGTGATCCGCGCCACATCGGCGTCAAAGCTCTTGCGCCGTTCAGCACTCATTTCTGAAGCAAAATTCTCAAACACCTTTTTCTTGGGAATGATCTTCTTGATTTCGGTTGACGACGGTAATCCCAACATGAAGCCTCACCTCACTTTACGACCAAAAAACAGATCAGTTCAAAGTCGTTGAGTCCATTGATTGCCCCGGACAGAAAGCTCATTTGATTGCCTTTCAGGAAGGAATCCACGTCGCTTTCGTCCTTTGTCTCGATGATCGAGTCAATGGCAGCGCTGAGCAGTTCCGACATTTCCGCCATGTTCCGCCCATCGTCTGTCTCGGCGTTAAACGCATTGCAGAGAACCGGCACAGGCTTGTCTCTCCCGCGACAGAGCAGACGCACAGCGTCAAGCAGCTTCTTCGGATTGCGGTAGTCGCAAATGATTTCACCGTCTGTCCCGACATATACCATGTAAAAGGGATGGATACGGTTCTGATTGTTGATGTTGACGCCATGGTTGACGTTCTTCAAAACGAAGATGACGCCTTCCGGGCATTCCTCCGTCGCGGGGACGACCGCATGCAGCCCTTTCGGTTTCCTTTCAAGACTGCCGTGTGTCTTCATGTAGTCCAGCAGATCGAGACGGAATTCATTCAGCCCCAAATCCATGATGGAGATCCCCGTGGACATATCCTCGATATCGACAACCTCCTCCTGCAAGCGCTTCAGCTGTTGCTTGCGGTATTCAAGGTCTCCCTTTTCTTCTGCGTTGATGAGGTCGTCGTCGCCGGTCGAGGTCATGACGGAAATTCTCATGCGCGTTTCGACGCGGGATTTCAGATTGATGTAATCGTCCAGCGTCATATCCGGCCAGAAATTCACCAGCTGAATGACGTCGTTGCGGCTGCCGATGCGGTCAATACGCCCGAAACGTTGGATGATCCGCACGGGATTCCAGTGGATATCGTAGTTGATCAGGTAGTCGCAGTCCTGCAGGTTCTGACCTTCGGAGATGCAGTCCGTGGCGATCAGAATGTCAATCTCCGCAGGATTGCCCGGCATGAGCACATCCTTGTTTTTGGAGATTGGCGAGAAACAGGTCAGCACGTTATTGAGCGTCGCTTTCAAGCCCTGTATGGTTGTCTTGCTGTCCGCGCTGCCGGTAATAACCGCTGTGTCCAGCCCGTGACGCGATTTTATTCGGGCGCTGATCTGCTCGTACAGGTAGTTCGCCGTGTCCGCAAACGCCGAGAAGATCATGACCTTCCTGTTGCCGGAATTGATCGGATGAGAAATCTTTTCATCCAGCAGCTGAAAGAGCGTCTGTAGCTTGCTGTCATGCTCCGGGGTGATATCGTTCATCAACAGAAGCAGCAGCTCCAAATTGTCCGCGTCCTTTTTAAGTTCGCTTCGCCACGACACATAGTCCATATCGGCAATATCGATCTTGATCTTCTTGCCGATCCGGGTGAAGTCCGTGTTTTCGTCTTCCGCATCGAAATCGTTGTCCGACACATCGCGCATCTCGACTTCGCCACTGCCACCGGCTATAAAATTATCGATGGTGCCGATGGTCGAATTGATGATGTCCAGTATGCGTTTTAAGGTCAGACGGAAGGAATAGACGGAGCTCTCCAGTCGCTTGAGAAGATTGATGCTCATTAGGCGCTTGATACCGAACTCACGTCCTCGCATGGACATGTTGGCGACCTTTTCCAGATCGATGTATTTTGCCAGCTTACTGGGGAGGATGTAGCTGGACGGCGTATATACGCACAGCGACAGAAGCCCAAGCTGATCAAAGATCTCGTTATAGTTGATCGCGCCGTCCAGATCGGTCAGCTTCGGACGAAGGCTGAAGGGCTTTAGCCTTTCGGGAAATTTACCGATGGCAGCAGTGTTGTAGTATTTTTCGATGTGCTTTCGAGAACGGGCAATCGTCACGCTGTCCAGAAGCTCAAAAAAATCAAAATCGAGCATCCGAAGCAGAGTGTCCGTCGTGCGTTTTTCCGGATCGAGATGACTCCAGTCATTGAACGCACGCTGCGCCTGACGGAAGATCTCATCGATGGATTTCTTTGTGTTCAGCTCTTTATCGAGCATTTCCGGGTTGCCCTCATAGGCCAGCGCAAGCTGATTGCGCAGATCGAGAAAGCGGTTGTTCACCGGAGTTGCTGAAAGCATCAACACTTTCGTTTTGACACCGGAGCGAATAATCTTGCGCATCAGAATCTGATAGCGGTTTTCGCCTTCACGTTTATGTGTGCCAACGCCGCCTTCGCCGTTTCGGAAGTTATGGGACTCATCTATGACGACGAGATCGTAGTTGCCCCAGTTCAGACGGTCAAGGTCAAGCCCGTTTGACATACCGCCTTTGCGCGAAAGATCGGTATGGAAAAGAACGTCGTAGTTCAAGCGGTCTGCCGCGATCGGATTATTGACATAGTTGTCCTTAAACGTATTCCAGTTTTCAGACAGACGCTTCGGGCAAAGGACGAGAACGGTCTTGTTGCGGTTTTCATAGTATTTAATGACCGCCAGCGCAGTGAACGTCTTACCCAAGCCAACGCTGTCCGCAAGGATGCAGCCATTGAATTTTTCCAGTTTATTGATAATTGCCAGTACAGCATCACGCTGGAAGTCGTACAGCATGCTCCAGATTTTACTCTGCTTAAAGCCGGTCGTTTCGTTGGGCAGAACATCCTCGGAGATGTCCTCTAGGAACTCGCTGAACACATGGTACAGCGTCATGAAGTAGATGAATTCCGGAGAATTTTCATTGTAGGCATGGCTGATGTTGTCAAGAACGACATCGGTCACATCCTGCATTTTGGACTTGTCGTTCCAGAGAGCGTCGAACAACTGCATATACTGCGTGGCATACGGCGCTTCGATGCTGTTAACCATATTATAGGTATTGTTGCCGCGCTCGCAGCCGATATCAACCGTGGTAAATCCGTTGATCGGCGTATACGCCGTCTGCTCCGTTTTGGAAGCAACGGTCATGAAGCCGCCCATGTTTTCGCCGGTCGTGTTGGATTTGAACGTCGCCTTGCTGCTGATCCATTGCGCACATTCCTTTGCAATGGCACGTTGCGTCATTTCGTTACGCAATTTAATTTCGAACTCCGTACCGTACAGACTGTTCTCGCGGCTGATACGGGGAATGAAAAACTCGCGCTTCTGCTTCTCATCGCGTTCTTTGATAAAGGTGGGCGAAGTAAAGATGAAGCGGAATTCATCGACGCTCTCCAGTTGCCCCTTTAATTCCTGAAAGGCATACATCGAGAAACATGCCGCGGCGACAGAGATTTTGCTTCCCTTCTTAATAGAGACCGCAAGATCATCGCGGACGATGTCGTGTACATTATCGAAGATTTTCATGCAATACAATCTCCTCAGTCTGTAATCATGCCGCCCTTTTGTGCGTCTATTATGTGCCTCCTATGGTCAGGATTCTTTACTCGTTTCTGTTGAATGCTCCTTGATGCTCATTTCATCGCTGATTACATCAGCAATGTCATTTAGACCACAGTTCAGCGCCTCGCATATACGCAGGAGAACTGCAGTAGTGACGTTTTCACCCTTTCCGAGCTTAGCCAGCGAGGATGAGCTGATGCCCGCCAGCTTCCGCATTTCGGAACGGGTCATACCCTTATCGATTAGCAACTTCCACAGTTTGTTATAACTCATCCGCATTGGCTCAACTTCTCTCCTTATTCCAAGATTCTCCGTACAGTTCGCATCCGTTATTGGAAAGCTTCAGCACGTGGTTGCTTTCAAGTATCTGCCGGGTGGCTGGTTTGTAGGCATTCTGCTTATCAAAAGCAATGAAAATTTGCTTATTGCTCTGCGCATAGATCTGCATGATACCGTCAATCGGGCCATCACCAATATTTTTGAGAATCAGCGAATCGTGTGCAATGGCAGGAAGTGCAGTGACGAACAGCACAGCAAGGTCGTAAATAATCATGCCCTTGAAGTTTGAACCGGTGCCTGTATCATCGGGTGTTTCAAAAGTATAGCTGTTGTATTCGTTGAATATCAGGCGAGGTGCCTGACGGCGCTCGGTGAATAGTGAATCATTGAACTCACTCATTTTCGTATTGAGAACATCCTGAATCTCAGACAGAATACTGCGGATGCCTTCCTTTAGAAGATTATCAGCGATCTTCTTTGCATCCTGCAAACCGTTCAGTGTCAGGTAGGCTTCATTCTGTGCGCGAAGTGCGTCAATGCGGCCTTTGATTTCCGCATGTTTGTCCAGAAATTCTTTTGACAGGTTGCCGATATAGCCCAAATCAGCAATCTGCTTTTGCACCTGCGTCAGCTGTTCGTTCAGCGCAGTAATCTGTGCAGCGACCGCCACCTGCTCCTCGGAAAACTGCTTACCTAAAATGGTGGCCAGCTTCTGATGATATTTTTCTACCTCGTAGAGCTTGCGCAGGTTCACGTTTGGGAAAAACTCTGCCAGCGAAGAAAGATCAGCTTCTGTGGGATAAAGCCCGTATTCGAGGCTCATTTCCAACAGCTTCTTCCTGCGTTCAGCCGCTTGTATTTCGGTTTCAATTTGCAGCCTGCTATTCATGAGCCGGGACTTTTCCTGACTCTTGACAATATCCTCCGCAGAGTGGCTTTCGGTCTGCTCGGTAGTGAGGGCATAAAGCTGCATCTCTAAATCTCGGATAGCAGCAAGATTCTCTTCATACTGAGTCACACCGCCAACCAGATCGGGAACAAAGCGGTATTTCCGGGCTGCACGGAACGCTTCCAGCTTCTTAGTTGCTTCATCAAGTCCCTGCTTGCGTGGCTCAATATCGATGTAGCGATTGAAGAGTTTGACAAGCACATCAATGGATTTTTGCATATTCTGTCCAGGAATACCACGGAGCGGCCTACGCTCATCCGTATTGTCCTTGCCATAAATACGGAAGAAGCTGCTGATCGTTGTGCGGAAAGACAGATCAGCAAAATCAATATGATACTTTACCTTTAGCCAGTCGGTAAACTGATGAAGCTCCCATTCTTCTGTGAACACATACTGTTCATTGCAGAGGAATACCTTATCCACCTGTTCTGTGCCACGTGCAAAATGGTATACCTGGCCATCAAATAGAAAGGCAAAGTTCACCACATGGTGGCCCATGTGCTTTACACCGTCACTGGACGCATAGGTTTTCCGGCCAAATGCAAAATCAATGGCAAGCAATGCGGAGGATTTGCCGATAGAGTTTTCTCCATCCTCTTTGCCAAGAATGACATTCAAGCCCTCCTTGAAGCGAATGGGCGGACGCACCTTGCCTTTCTCCTTGAAAAAAGGAGAACTCAGTTCGATAAGCACATGAACACCTCGCCTTCATTGTTCATATCAATGGCCTGCAGTGCATACAGGCAGTCCATGACAGACAGAAAATCCGTGGCATCGTTAAGCTGATGTCGCACAGCCTGAAACAGCGTGGATGCGGATATTGGGCCGGTCTTCAGCTCATTCAACACGATGGGAATCAACGCCAACGTGCTATCTTTGTAGGAATATAGTTTATTCGGCAACTGCATCGAATACCTCACAGCTTTGAATGAAGTAGCAGACAACAATCTGACAGTAAATATCGTCTTGAAGGCTGACGCGATGAATCTTTTCCGTGATCTCACTGAAAATCTCTGCCTGCGATTTGTTAGCCTTTTTCAGTCGTTTGTATATCGCTTTCATTTGATCCTGAATAGCATCGTAATCGATCAAACTGCGCTTATCAAGGTTCGTCATGATTTCGCGGATTTTCAGGAAGTAGACGGTCACATAGCTTTTGACAGTGGTGTAGAGGATGAAATTATCTGTGGGCTTAATCTTCTGTGTCAGTTCCTTCGGATCAAGCTCTGCACCAAAAAGTTCCTTTTCCTGCAGGCTGACGATCTTTCGAATGACGCCCACGATTCCCTTCTCCAACGCGATGCTGTCAAGTTGCCTTGCGCTCTGTTCGTGTGCAGAGAGAAGCGCTTTATTTCCAGCCAGTTCCTTTACCCGTGTCTTACTGTTATCCATCTGATATGTAGCATGACATGTTGGGCACAGTGCAATCAGGTTATTTGCGGTAGCTTTTTTCTGTTTGTCGATCAGACTGACCTCATATACTCACGTAATTTTTGATTTCATCACGACGCTCAGCTTTTTCCCACAACCGGGAAAGGGACAGTACCCGTCACATTCATTATAAAGAGAGTCACCATACTTGCTCTTTAGTTCAGCAAACAGCTCGCGTCGCTTTTCCTGTTCAAGCTCATCCTTGGGAACAAGTCCTGCACTGCGGCGTATGATCTCCACCAACATATTGGCAATAGATGTGGCGACTGTATCAGCGGTGATTTCCGGTACATAGGCAGCGAGATCCTCTGCAAGAAGCCGCCTTGTCGCCACAGGCCGTTCATTGATAAGTGCAGCAAAGTTCTCAGGTTTCAGTCGATACACAATAGATTGTGCAAATTTGCTTGTGAGTCCACGTTTTGCGAATGTGCGAAGCGTGGACTCCTTTGTAATCTTGCTCTCTGGGTCTTTGGGCGTTCCCCATTCTTCCTCCGAGACTTCGGTGATCTGCGCAAACAGCTCCCGGCAATACAAGGGCACATCATAACCGTCGGACAGGCGTTTCCTCAAAATAGGGAACAGCGTTTGGAATTCCATAGCTGCGCGTACCTCACTCGTGTATTTGTACCATCGTGTACCACGCTGTACCAAACTACCACCAGATGGACAATCCGCTTCTCTATAATTGCTGCTGGGGGTGGGTGGTTCCATGATGTAAGTAATATATCACAGAATGAACCAAAAGTCAAACATATGGTTTGCAATAAGGATATCATTGTCATAAAGCAGAGCCCTTTTCTGCTGATATTTTTTCCCTCATGGAGGGGCGATGGAGCCACGGTCATTCCTGTAACCCATCCGCAGGACGAAAAGGCGCTCAACATCGTACTCAACAAAGCCACGGGCGAATGGGAGCCGGTGGCGCTGGCCGACCTTTTGCAAAACCTGCAAAGCGCCAATTACGATCTGGACAGCACGGGCTTTGACGCCGCCGAGATCGACGACCTGTTCAGCAAGGTGTTTGACAAGAAGGTCAAGGACGATGAAGCCGCCATCGACCCGGACGCGCAGAATCCCTTTGTGCTTCCCGGCGACCATTGGTTTCTTGGTCGCCACCATCTCGTGTGTGGCGACGCCACGAGCGAAGATGATCTGAACGCGCTGATGGGCGATGTAAAGGCCAATTTGCTCCTGACCGATCCACCCTACAACTGCGACTATGTGGGCAAAACCAAGGACGCGCTCAAAATCCAGAACGACAAAATGGAGGACGCGGCCTTTTATCAGTTCATCCTCGATGCTTTCCGGAACATTGTGCCGCATCTGGCGCAGGGCGCGTCGGCGTACATCTTCCACGCGGACACGGAGGGACTCACGTTCAGAAGCGCCTTCAAGGAAGCGGGCTTTCACATTTCGGGCGTGTGCATTTGGGTGAAGAACACCATGGTGCTAGGGCGTTCGCCCTATCAGTGGCAGCATGAACCGGTGCTCTACGGCTGGCTGCCCAACGGCAACCACAAATGGTATGCCGACCGCAAGCAGACCACCGTGTGGAACTTTGATCGACCGACGCAGAGCCGCCTGCATCCCACCATGAAGCCCATCCCGCTGCTTGCCTATCCCATCAAGAACAGCACCGCGCCCAATGCCGTGGTGCTGGACACCTTCGGCGGCTCGGGGAGCACGCTCATCGCCTGCGAGGAAACCGACCGCATCTGCTACACCACGGTGCTTGATCCCAAGTACGCGTCGGTCATCGTGGAGCGATTCCGGCTCCATGAGAACGGCGATACCAGCCGCATTAAGTGCCTGCGGGACGGCAAAGAGCTGACCTATGAGGAAGTTTTTGAGGAAGCCAACCCGGCGAAATAACACGGAGGTGACAGCGTATTCCCGGAGGGTGAGCCGAAGGCGAACCTGTAGTGAGCGGCGCTTGCAGAGCGAACGGAACACCGTGTGCCTCGGCACACGGTGCGGAGAAAGAGGTGATGCCCATGGCAAAGCGGGGACGGAAGCCCAAGCCAACCGCCCTGAAAAAGCTGGAAGGCAACCCCGGCAAGCGCCCGCTGAATGAGTTGGAGCCGCTTCCGCAGGTGACCATGCTGCGCTGTCCCAATTGGCTGGAGCCGGAAGCCAAAAAGGAATGGCGGCGACTGGCTCCCGTGCTGATCGGCGCGGGCATCCTGACCGGCACGGATGCCGTTCCCTTCGCGGGCTACTGTCAGGCATACGCCCGATGGAAGGAAGCCGAGGAAGAGGTCAGCAGGCTGGGCTTGGTCTATAAGGACGGAGAACGCATTCGCCCCAATCCGTACATCGCCATCGCACGCGCCGCCTTTGCCGAGGTGAAATCGCTGGCGGCAGAGTTTGGCCTGACACCTGCCAATCGCACGGCGATCATTGCCAATGCGCTCACAGTGGAGAAAACCAAGAAGGAGCTTGACCCCATGGAGCAGATACTGGCCTCCACCAGCCTGGATGATGTGATTATTGTTGAGGAAGGAGCTGCGAATGAAGAAAGCTGACAAGTTCATCTATAAACCGACGCGCTTCATGCTGCCGACCTCGCATTACGATAAAAATCGGGCAGATCGCGCTGTGCTGTTCATCCAGTCTTTGAAGCATACGAAGGGTATCTGGGCAGGCAAGCCCTTTTTTCTTTTCCCCTGGCAAGAGCAGATCATCCGCGACCTGTTCGGCATTATCAAAGAAAACGGCTACCGGCAGTTCAATACCACGTACATCGAGATCGGCAAAAAGAACGGAAAAAGCGAGCTGGCTGCTGCCGTTGCGCTGTACATGCTCTGCGCGGACAATGAGGAAGGCGCGGAAATCTACGGCTGCGCCAACGACCGTGCCCAAGCATCCATCGTCTTTGACGTGGCCCGCGACATGGTTATGCAGTCGGAGCTGCTCATGGCGCGAATCAAGATCATCGAATCGCAAAAGCGGCTGGTTTATATGCCAACCCGCAGCATCTATCAGGCACTGTCCTCCGATGTGGCCAGCAAATATGGCTATAATGTCCACGCCTGCATCTTTGACGAGCTGCTGGGCCAGCCCAACCGAAAGCTCTTTGATGTCATGACGAAGGGTTCCGGCGCTGCCCGCAAGCAGCCCCTCAACTTTGTCATTACCACGGCGGGCAACGACCGCACCAGCATCTGCTACGAGCAGCATGCCAAGGCCGCGGATATTCTGGAAGGCCGCAAGCATGACAGCACCTTCTACCCGGTGCTGTACTCAGCCCCAGATGATGCGGATTGGACGGATCCCGCCGTCTGGGCGATGGCCAATCCGTCCATCGGGCGAACGGTTGACCTTGAACACTACCAGCAGCGATGCGAATCGGCAAAGGAAAACCCCGCCGAGGAGATACAGTTCCGTCAGTTCCACCTGTGTCAATGGACGAACACCGCCGTGCGCTGGATGCCCATGGACAAGTGGGATGCCTGCCGGGACGATTACACCATGGACGATCTGCTGGGCCGTCCCTGCTACGGCGGGCTGGATTTATCGTCCACCAGCGACCTGACGGCCTTGGTGCTGGTGTTCCCGCCAATAGCGGATGATCCACAGTACCGTGTGTTGGCGTACTTCTGGCTTCCGGAGGAAGCCATCCCGCTCCGAGTGCGCCGCGACCATGTGCCGTATGATGTATGGCAGCGGCAGAACATCATCCTGACCACCGAAGGGGATGTGGTGCATTACGGCTTTATTGAGCAGTTTATCGTCAACCTTGGCAGGATGTTCAATATCCGCGAAATCGCCGTGGACAGATGGAATGCCAGCATGATGGTGCAGGCGCTGCAGGACGATGGCTTCACGATGGTTCCCTTCGGTCAGGGCTTCAAGGATATGAGCAACCCGACCAAAGACCTGATGCGCCTTGTGTTGGAACAGAGCCTGAGCCACGATGGGCATCCCATCCTGCGCTGGTGCATGGACAATGTGTATGTACGCACCGATCCTGCCGGAAACATCAAGCCAGACAAGGAAAAGTCAACCGAGAAAATCGACGGCGTGGTGGCCTTGGTGATGGCGCT
>CAZRLM010000043.1:0-18154 GCA_964600835.1 uncultured Oscillospiraceae bacterium | reverse complement strand
AGGTCAAGAGCCTGGACGTCGAGGCCTGGTCGCCCCGGCAGAAGAAGTACTTCGAGGTCGGCTCCTGCTCCAACCTGGGCGACGCGCAGGCCCGCCGCCTGCAAATTCGCGTCAAGGGCGAGGATGGCAAGAAGTACCTGGCGCACACGCTGAACAACACCGTCGTCGCGCCGCCCCGGATGCTGATCGCCTTCCTGGAAAACAACCTGGAGGCCGACGGCCGCGTCCGCATTCCCGAGGCGCTGCGGATGTACATGGGCGGCAAGGATCATATCGGCTAATCTCTTGGCGGATCGGGAGGCGACCTCAGTCGGGGCCGCCTCCCGCCGCTGCTTTTCATCAGGAGGCGCGTATGCAGGTGATCGCGCGGGTGCGCAACGACTTTCCCACCAAGTTCGGCCTGCCCCGGCAGAGTGGCCTGGCGCCGGTGGAGGCGCTCGTCGTGTTTGAGCCGCCTTACCGCGTACCCGAGGCGCTGCGCGGGCTGGAGGGGTTCTCGCATCTGTGGCTGATCTGGGGCTTCCACCGGGCGGAGCGCGCGTCCTGGTCACCGACGGTGCGTCCGCCGCGGCTGGGCGGCAACCGGCGCGTGGGCGTGTTCGCGACGCGCTCGCCCTTCCGGCCCAATCCGCTGGGCCTGAGCTGCGTGCGGCTGGAACGGATGGTCGAAACGCCCGGCGAGGGACTGGCACTGGTGGTGTCCGGCGCGGACATGATGGACGGCACGCCGGTCTACGACATCAAGCCCTATCTGCCCTATGCCGACTGTCACCCGGAGGCGACGGGCGGGTTTGCCGAGGCGGCGCTGGGCTATCAGGTGCAGGTTTTCTGCCCGGAGGAACTGCTCGCGCGGGTGCCGGAAAAACGCCGCCCCGCGCTGCTGGCGGCCCTGGCGCAGGATCCGCGGCCCGCGTACCAGCGGGACGGAGAGCGCGTCTACGGAATGCCCTACGCGGGACTGGACGTGCGCTTCCGCGTCGCGGAGGGCGTTTTGACGGTGGTCGACGTCGTTCCCCTGGCGGATACAAAGGAAGGAGAATCATGACATGAGCTATGTGACGGAGCTGGCGGAAAAGCATCCCGTCCGCAGGACGGCGGCGCAGAAGGAAGCGTTTCGCGCGTGGGCGATGGCAGAGGGCCAGGCGATGGGGTATCCGGCGCGGATAGAAGAAAACGGCCGGATGAAGCATCGCAACATCGTCTTTGGCGACCCGGAGCAGGCGCGGATCGTGCTGACCGCGCATTACGACACGCCTGCCGCCATGCTGCTGCCCAACCTGCTCGTGCCGTGCAACGCGGTGCTTTTCGGTCTGTATCAGGCGCTGGTGATCGGCCTGATGCTGGCGGTGAGCGGGGCGCTGTCCGCGCTCGCGGGGCTGGCGACAGGCAACGAAACGGTGGCGAAGGCCGTCCTGCTGGCGGTTTACTTCGGGCTGCTGCTGCTCATGCTGCTCGGCCCGGCGAACAAGCACAATCTCAACGACAACTCCTCCGGCGTGGCGGCGATTTTGACGCTGATGAGCCGCCTGCCCGCGGACAAACGGCAGGCGGTGGCGTTCATCCTCTTTGACAACGAGGAGAAGGGCACGCTTGGCTCCGGCGCGTACGCCAAGGAGCATTTGCAGCAGCAGTTCACCCGCCTGGTGGTGAATCTGGACTGCGTGGGCGTGGGCGAGCACATTCTGATCTCGGCGGGCAAGCTGGCGCGCCAGCGGCCGGAGTTCGCGCCCTTCAAACGCGTGCTGACGGAAACGCCCGGCAGATCGGTCGCGTTTTTTGACAAGCTGCTCGGCTCCTCGGATCACAAGCGCTTCAAGTGCGGCGTGGGGGTCATGGGCTGCAAGCGCGCGCCGATCGTCGGCTACTACACGCCCTGGCTCCATACCGCGCGGGATACCGCCTGCGACGAGGGAAACATCGACTTTCTGGCCGAGGCGTTCAGCCGTCTGATGGACGAGCTGGGCTGACGGAAGCGCCGGAACAAAGGAGGACGCGCGGTGAATCTGTTCGGGTTTGATGAGCAGTACGCCATGTTTGACGTAACGCCGGTGAGCAACCAGTTCATTCTGGAGTACCTGCCGCTGGCGCGGGGAGAGTATGTCAAGGTCTACCTGTACGGGCTGGTGGGCTGCTACCATCCGCAGGAGGAGCTGACGCTGGAGCAGATGGCGCGCGACCTGAGCACGACGCGGGAGGAGATTCTCGCGGCGTACCGCTATTGGGAGCGGCAGGGGCTGGTGCATCGGGTGAGCGACAATCCGCCCGCGTTCCGGTATGTGAGCCTGGCGGGGCGGCTGGCGACGGGCGCGGCGGACACGGTGGACGCGGAGTACGCGGCCTTCTGCGAGCGGCTGTATACGGAGATCGGCGACAAGCGGCAGCTGCACGGCGCGGAGCTGAGCGCCTACTGGGAGTGGGTGGAGAGCCTCCACCTGTCCCCGGAGGTGGTGGTGATGGCGCTGCGTTATCTGATCAGCGCCTCGGGCAAGAGCTACGCCATGTCCACCGCGCAGAAGCTGGCGGCCTCCCTGGCGGAGGCGGGCGTGACGACCGCGGAGGACGCGGAGCAGTTCTTCCGCCACCGCAGGGAGATTCGCGACGGCTGCAAGCGTCTGGTGCATCAAATGGGCGTGCGGGGCCGCGCACCCTCGGAGCCGGAGCTGCAAATGTATACCAAGTGGGTGGACGAGTGGGGCTACACCCCGGAGACGATCGAGGCGGCGCTGTTCAGCGAAACGCCCAAGGGAAGCCCGAGCATGGCGTACCTGGACGGCGCGCTCAAGGGCATGATGGAGCGGCGCGGCCAGGCGGCCAAGACCACCGAGCAGATGAAGCGCGCGGGCGAGGAGGAGGAAAAGCGAATCGCCCCGCTGCGGGCGCTGCTGCGGGTGATGCACATCCGCGGCGTGAGCATCAACGAGGGGACGCTGGCGGTCTACGACGAGCTGCGGACGATCTACCCGGACGAGATCATCCTGATGGCGGGCCGGGAGTGCGCACGCCACGGCCTGGGCATCGACGAGGTGGCGCAAACGCTGCGCGCCTGGAAGCGGGAGGGCCTGCAAACCTCGGCGGACGTGCAGCGCTACATCGACGCGGTCGAGGAGGAAAACGAGTTTGTCCGCGCGCTCTTTGAGCGCTGGGGCAAGCGGGACAGGCCGACCCCGGGCGACCGGGCGCTGACGCGCAAGTGGCGGGAGACGATGGGCTTCACGCCGGAAATGATCGCCGCGTGCGCGGCCTACGCGGCGGGGGCCGAGCGGCCGATGGGCTACCTGGACAGCATCCTCACCCGTTATCACGCCGAGGGCGTGACGACCCCCGAGCAGGCGGAAAAGCTGCGCGAAGCGTGGAAGAACAGGCCGGACGCCACGTCCGCCGCCAAACAGGTGCCGGCGCAACAGTACACGCAGCGCGCCTACCACAACGATACCTCCGCGCTGGACGCGCTGATGGAGGGCTGGCAGGAGGACAAAAATGCGCAGTGAAATTTTGCAGGAGCTGCAAGCGGAGTACGAGCAGCAGCGCGCCCGGGATCAGGCGGAGGAAACGCGGCGGCAGGAGGAAGCGGTCGCGGCGTGCCCGGAGATCGGCGAGGTGCTGGAAGCGCGGCAGCGGATGATCTTCGGCGGGCTGCGCGGCATCCTGGACGGCCGGGCGCAGGCGGAGGATCTGCCCGCGCGGATGGACGTGCTCAACCGCCGCCTCGCGTCGCTGCTGAAAAGCCACGGCTGGCCGGAGGACTATCTGGAGCCGGTCTACCGCTGCAAGCAGTGCCGGGACACAGGCTATATCGGCGAGCCGGTGCGGACGATGTGTCCGTGTATGTGCAGCGCGTTCTATGCCCGGCTGTACCGGCGCGTCGGCCTGGGCACGGACGACGGAGCGGCCTTTGACCGTTCCGACCTGTCGGTGTTCTCCGACAAGGCGCTGGAAGGCAAGCCGTACAGCCAGCGCGACCTGATGCGCCGGGTGGAAAAGCGCTGCCGCGACTGGGCGGAGCGCTATCCGGACGATCCGGCGCAGGATCTGGTGCTGACGGGGCCTTCCGGCCTGGGCAAGACGTTCCTTTTGCGGGCGATGGCGCGCGTGCTGCTGGATCGGGGCGTCAACGTGCTGCTGGTGAGCGCCTACCGCTTCTTTGAAATCGCGCGGAAGGCGTATCTGGGCGGCTCGGCGGAGGAGCTTGCCAGCCTGATGGAAACCGACGTGCTGATGATCGACGATCTGGGCAGCGAGCCGATCGTGCGCAACATCACCATCGAGACGCTGTTCAACCTGATCAACGAGCGGCAGAACGCCGGGCGCGGGCTGGTGATCAGCACGAACCTGAACCAGGAGGAGCTGTGCGCCCGCTACACGGAGCGCATTGCCTCCCGGCTTTTGAGCAATCCGCGGCAAAGTCAGCTGTTGCAGCTGCTGGGCGACGATGTGCGGGGGAGGACGACATGAACATCCAGCTTTACGTCAGCAAAAAGAACTTCGACGTGCAGAAGGCCGAGCGCTTCTTCAAGGAGCGGCGCGTGCAGGTGCAGGCGCTTGACCTGAAAAAGCACCGGCTGGGCGAGCGCGAGGTGCAGACGATCGCCCGCGCCGTGGGCGGCCTGTCCCAGTTGATCGATCGGGAGGACAAGCGGGTCAAGGAGCATCCGGCGTGCTATTACGATCGGGACGCGCTGCTTTTGCCCGCCGTGCTGGAAGCGCCGTGGCTGCTTCGGTCGCCCATTGTGCGCTGCGGCGCGAAGGCGACGGTCGGCTACTGCCCAGAGGTCTGGGTGGACTGGCTCCGCGAGGGCTGAGAGAGGGAAAAAACAAGCATACGAAAGGATGACACACCATGTCAGTCAACCAATACCGATACAACGGCAAGCGCCGCCTCAGCCTGAAGGAGCTGCCGACCGACGCGTCGGACGCGCCGCAGAGCAAGAGCGCGCTCGTCGCAAAAACGCAGGAGAATCTGGCGGAAGCCGCGCTGTTGCAGGAGAAGCTGTACGCGGCCGGTCAGGAAGGGCTGGTCATCGCTTTGCAGGCGCGGGACGCGGCGGGGAAGGACAGCCTGATCAAGAAGGTGTTTTCCGGGCTGAATCCCGCGGCGCTGGAGGTGCATTCCTTCAAAGCGCCCAGCAGCGTGGAGCTGAGCCACGACTACCTGTGGCGCATCAATCAGGCGCTGCCGCCGCGGGGCAAGATCGGCCTGTTCAACCGTTCCCAGTACGAGGATGTGCTGGCCGTGAAGGTGCATCATTTGGAGCAGGGGTATCGGCTGGCGCCCCGCTGCCTGACGGATGACTTTTTTGAGCGGCGTTACCGCCAATTGCGGCACTGGGAGGAATACCTCTACGAGAACGGCCTCCGGATGGTGAAGGTCTTTCTGAACGTGAGCAAGGAGGAGCAGCGCCGACGCTTCCTGGATCGGATGGAACTGGACAACAAGCACTGGAAGCTCTCCACCGCGGACATGAAAGAGCGGGCGCTCTGGGACGAGTACGACAGCGCCTACGAGGATTGCATCAATGCCACGGCGACGGAGGAAAGCCCGTGGTACGTGCTGCCCGCGGACAACAAGTGGTACACCCGCTACCTGATGAGCGAAATTTTGCTGGACACGCTGAAGGACATGGCCCCGGAGTTCCCGCCGCTGGACAGCGACGAGGCGGCGAAGATTCCGCAGGTGATGGAGCAGCTGGAAAAAGAAGGGTAAGCCGAGCAAGGCTCTCACACCGTGTGAGGGCCTTTTTGCATATGCCCAAAAACAAAAAAGGCGCAGCCCATGCCCTGACGTGCGGGACATGGGTTGCGCCTGTCGCGGGTCAGTCAAAGAGGCGGCTGTCCGCCGCCGCTTGGGCCGGGCTGCGGAGCGCGTCCATCCGGTGGTTCATCCGGGATATGCCCGCTTCGGCCTGCGTCAGCCGCGCTTCCAGCGTGCGAATGCTGCCGCGCGTGAGCCGCTCCTCGGCGCAGAGCGTTTCCAGCGTCAGCCGAATGACGCGCAGATCGTCTGCGGCCTGAAGCAGCCTTTCGAGGCTGTCGCGTTTCATGACGCGTTCAGCGCGGCCCACGCCGCCTCGTCCACCGTGTCGCCGTCCGGGAGACGCTGCTGGTGCCGGAAGGTTTTCACCGCCTCGCGGGTCATCGGGCCGAAGCGCCCGTCCGGCGCGAGCAGAAAGCCCCGGCGGCGCAGCGCCAGCTGCACGGCGACCACCGCTTCGCCGCGGCTCAGATAGCCCAGCCGATTGGATGCCTGTTCCATCGAAATCATCCTTTCTGTGTTACAAAATGCTGCCGCGCGACAGCCTGGTCAGGACGGAGAAAAGCCCCTGCCGCGCGGACAGCTCCAACGTCGCTTCCTCCGGGCGGCCGTATACGTCCGGCCAGGTCACGGCGACGATGCGCTCCGTGAGCACGCTGCCCTCCTCCGGCAGCGGCACGCGGCACAGCCGCCCCACGCGGAGCGCGTCCAGCGGCTCCTTTGTGCGGACGGACAGGTCGCGGGCGCTGACGCGTACCATCAGCCGGGGCGTGCTGCGCCGGTTCAGCGCCAATTGCGCCTCCGCCATCAGGGTGGCCGCGTCCTCCGCGGTGGCGCTTTGGTAGAGCGCTTCGCTGATCCCGTACAGCGACGCGTCCGGCGAGGTCAGCGCGCAGTCGCCGCCGTTGACCTCAGCGATGGTCAGTCCGTTTTTGCCGACCGGGTAAAGGCGCGTGCAGAGCGTGCCGCGATCCAGATCGAGGGTGATCGCGTCGATGTTGCGGCTCGGGCGCAGCTCCGTGCCCACCGTGTCGGGCGCGGGGCGCAGATGCAGCGTCCAGGGCGCGGTGGAAAAGTCCCAGTCCCACAAAACAGGCTGTGACAGGGAGGATACAAGCCGCTCCAGCGAGGCCAGCACGCTTTCGCGCTCGAAGGTCATCGCCGGCGTTTCCGCTTCCGCTACGTCACCCAGCAGCCAGCGGCGATCGCCGTGCTGCCAGGAGAGCAGCGCCGTCAGCGCGTCCCGCAGCGGCGTGCCTTCCGCCAGGCTGATTTTCCCGAAGATCAGGCTGTCCCCCAGCGCGGCCATGCCGTGCTCCAGGTAGACGGTGGCGCGGCCCGTCAGCGGGCTGCGGACGGTTTCCGTGACGCGGAACAGCCCGGCGGAGCCGTAGGGCGCGAACAGCTCCAGCCACTGCCCCACGCCGGGGAGACGCTCGCCCGGAGGCAGCGCCATCTCGGCGGCATGGGGCGGGGTCAGAGACTGCTTGAGCGTCAGCGATTCCGGCTGGAGCCGAGTTACTTCGCGCAGCGTTTGATCCAGCAGCCGGGGACAACGGGTATCGGACATCTTCAGAACCTCCTATCCATCATAACGGCCGCTCACAGCCACCGGGCGGCGGCGTGGGCGGCGCAGGAAAACGGCTGGTCGGCCTCGGCGATGACCTGCCCCGTATCTCCGCAGGGAAGCAGCAAATCGTCGCTGCTGGCGTCGGAGCGGCAGCCAAGCAGCGACTCCGGCGTGTCCCCGGCCACCATCAAAAAGGCGGGCGTGTCGCGCTCCGCGTCGTGCCGGAGCCATACCTCCCCGCCGGGCGGCACCGCGAGGCCCGTCAGCAGGATCGCCGTCGACCCGGCGTGCAGGCTGATCAGCGTGATCGGCGCGCTGCCGGTGTTGCGCAGCGTAACGTCAACGGGCGTTCGGGGCGCGTTGCCCTCAAGCGGCAGGGACAGCCCGGCGCGCCAGATGTTTGCCTGGTCGGAAAACTGCGCGCCCTGCGTTACGGTCGTCTGCGTGTCCGCCTGCCAGCAGTGCGGGCCGTCCGATTCAAACGTCAGGTGCAGCGCCGCCGTCCAGCAAAGGACGCTGTCCAGCCGCGGCGGGACGGACAGGCGGACGGGCAGGAAGCGCCCCGGCTGATCGGACAGCCTCAAATGCCGTCCCTGCGCCCAGGAGCGCACCCGCGTCATTGCCTCCCGGCGGACAAGCGGGTCGGGGGACAGGAGCAGAAAGTCGACTTCGAGTGTCGGCACGTCCGCGTCCACCGCGCCCACGTCGATGACGCGCAAACAGGGGTGAACCTGGCTGAGGGCGGCGCCGTCCAGCGATACGTCGGGCAAAACGGGCGTGCTCATCTAAGCTCATACCTCCTCTCCCGCGCCTGGCGGGCCAGCGTGTCCGACACCGCCGATGCGACCAGCGAGCCGACGCGTTCGCCGTCCAGCGAAACGATCAGATCGCGGGACGCTTCTCGACGCGTGGACGCGGACGGCGTTGCGGAGGCCGCGACGCTTTGAAGCGCGCGCAGCTGCGCGGTGGCGGCGGAAAGCCGGGCCGCGATTGTGCCCTCCAGCGCGGCGGCGGCGCTTTCCGCCTGTCGAACCGCCTGCGTGAACGGCGCGACGTCCAGCGTCAGCGTGGCGGAGAGGGAAAAAACATTCATTCGGGATTTCCTCCTTTCGGCTTTGCGGGCCGCAATCGGTCGCGCAGCCCGCGGACGACCTCATCGGCGGTGCTCTGCGCTTCCCGCGGCGCGTCCCAGACCTGCGCGGGGCTGGGGACGGTGAAGGGCGCGCCGCCTGATTGCAGCGCGTGCAGCTGGGCGCAGCACAGCCAGGTCAGCTCGGCGGCATACAGCTGCAGCCGATCCTGGCGGCGGGCTTCGGCCATCAGCGCGATCAGCGCGTCCACCGACGGGAGAAACGGGTGCGCGGCGACGGCGGCGAGCACCGCTTCGCCGCCGCACAGGCGGCACAGGTCGAAGAAGCGGGCCAGCTCGTCGTCGGTGTGCCGGGCAAAGCTCGCCGCCGCCTCGCGATCGGGGAGCGCGGACGCGTCGCGATGGCCCAGCGCTTTCAGCGCCTCGTCCACCGCCGGACGGCAGGTGGAGACAAACGCGCCGGACAGACGCGCCAGCGCCGCGCCGCCACCCGGCTCTGGCAGCCCGTCCGGGCAGCACGCCCGCGCCAGGCGCGCCGCGGGCAGGGCGAGGCGGGAGAACGACCGCGCCAGCGCCGTCACGCGTCCGCCTCCGTCAACAGGCTGATGCGGAAGGGCAGCGCGTCCGGCGCGTCGTCGCGGCTCAGGTGCGGTTGCAGCTCCACAGGCAGCTCGCCCTCGCCGCGGTCGTTGAAGGTCAGCGCCGCGCCGGAGAGGTTCAACACGTTCTTCAGGTCGATCATCATCAGGCCGCTGCCGGTGTCCCCCACCCAGGTCAAATGCGGGATGAAGTCCAGATCGCTTAGCGCGGCGCGGGGCAGGATCGTCGTTCGGCCGGTGGTGCGGTCCACGGCCTGGGTGGCGCAGGCGAGCGCCATCGTCAGGTTGTCGGGGGACAATTCGAGCAGCGTGGCGGTGAGGCGGCACGTCCAGCCGTCGCAGCTCATCAGGCCCATGCGCGGGGCGCGCAGGCCGTCCGCGTCCAGCTGGCGCAGGAGGGGCTTGCACACAAAGCGCCCGCCGCCGCGGGTGACGCCCAGCGTGCGCCCGTCGTCCATCGCCCGGGCAATCGCCTCGCGCAGCTGCTCGGAGGACGCGTCGTCGCCTGCGTCGAGATTGGTCAGCAGCACGCCGCAGCCAAGCTGGAGATGCTCCGGCGTGGCGGGAGTGAGCGGGCTTAGCATCGAACATCAGCTCCTTTGTCGTTCTTTGAAAAAGGCCCCGGCGGGGCGTTCCGCCGGGGCGCAGGGTTACGCGGCGTAGACGACGGCCTCCAGCGTGAGGCGCGCGCCGAGGATATCCTCCTCGCCCTGCACGAGCGCCGGGCCGCTGCCGGGGCGCAGAACCGCGTAGCCGCCGGGCAGCGGCAGCCGCTCGCCGCCTTCCGGCAGCGCGGTCAGCAGCGCGTCCGCCATGGCCAGGCAGCGGGCGTGCGCGTCCGGGCCGCGATGCCAGCAGGTGACGGTCAAAAATGCCGCCTGACCGAAGCGCGCGCCCGTGGCCGAGAATGAAACGCACGGGAAGCGTTCACCCCGCGGCACGCAGCCGCTGTCCCACACCGGATAGCCCAAAAGGCTGAAAAAGTGCGCCGCCGCGCGGGTGAAGGCGCGAAAGCTCATGCGATCACCACCCGCTCCACCGGCACCTGCGCCACCTGCAGGGCCGCGAAGGACGGGGACTGCATATCCGCCGAGCGTGCCAGTACGCGGTACACCGCGCCGTCGCGCACGCGCTCCACCCGGTCGCCGGGGGAGAGGGTCACGTCCCACTCATGGAGCAGCACGGGCCGCAGCCGCAGCGCGGGATGGTCGCCCGCGGTGATCGGCTCGCCGGGGGTCGCCGTCACCCCGGCGCGGAACAGCATTCCCGGCGTGTAGGCCGACTGCGACCCGCCCATGAGGTCGGGCGCGTCGTCGCTCTCCAGCAGGCGGAAGTCCTCCAGATAATCCTCCAGCATCAAACCGTCACCTCCGAATACATCCGCCGGTAGGGGGCCAGCTCGGCGGCGAAGCGGTTGTGCCAGCCGCCGCCTTCGAGGGCGAACTCCCGGCTGTACGCGCCGAAGCTCTCCTTTTTCAGCGGCGGCGCGGCTTCCCAGGACGCAATTTCTTCGCACAGGGCGAGAAACTCCGCCGGGGGCGCCAAACGCCACACGTCGCCTGTCCAGTCCCCGTCGGACGCGCCGGGGAGCGCGCCGCCCTCGCCCAGACGGTAGACGCCGGGACAGGGCGCGGGCGACGCCAGCGCGACATAGTCGCCGGGGACAAGGCCGTCCAGCGGGGACAGCACGCCGCCGCGAATCCGCCAGGAACCGTGGATCACATAGCTGGGGAAAAAGTTGCGGGTGTGCCGCATGATCTGACCGACGGTCACGCGCATCGTCTCACGCTCCCTTTTCTCGCTCACGCGTCCTTGGTGATCTTGTGGACGTACACGCACGCGGGCAGCACGACCTTTGCGCCGCACAGGGACAGTCCCTTCACGCCGTCGTCGAAGCCCTTCTCGCGGCGATACGCCTCAATCTTGGAGATCTGGCTGGCGAAGGTCACGCTGTCGGGGGTCATGGCGATGATCTCGTCCGTCAGATCGGGGCTGATGTACAGGTCGAAGCCCGCCGCCCGGGCGACCGCGCCGTCGGCCAGCCGCGCCTCAGCCTGGGCGCTGCCCGCGGTGATGAAGCGGCTGTCCAGCAGCAGCTCCGCCTCCACGGACGGGGGCAGGATCAGCTTGCGGTCGGCACGGGGGACGGACTTCTCGTCCAGCGCCGTCTTGATGGAAACGATCAGCGCGTACACGCCGCCGTTTTCCTTGGAAGGAATCGCGCCGGTTGCCTTCGTCCCCGCGCCGGCGCGCACAACGCCGAGAATGTACTGCTCCGCGTCCTCGGCGAGCTTCTGCGCGGCGTTGCGCATGGCCGCGTCCATCAGGTCGGCGCGGCTCTGCGCGGCGTTCACGTCGTTGATGAAGAAGTTGTAGTACGCGCCGTGGTCGATGGTCAGCGTCATGTCCGTGCCGGAGAGCTGCTCCGGGTCGGCAATGTCGGCGTTGGGCGTGTAGGGGCGGACAGTGATGTCCGACAGGTTGTTGATGTGCACCGTGTCGCCCCACTGGGCGATGTCGCCCTCATAGTTGCGGTTGCACAGGTTGCCGAAGACCAGCGCCTTGCGCATTCCTTCCAGCAGCCGGGCGCTCCAAACCTTGGGGATAAAGCTCGTAATGGCCATCAAATATCGCTCCTTTCTTTCTTGCCGGACGGATTACCACCGGGCGGACAGCGCGGCGCGCACCTCGTCCCAGCGGCGGTTGATTTCCTCTGCGGACATTTGCTGCACATCGGCGCGGGTCAGCGCGCCCGCTCCGGACACGGGCGGCTGCACGGTGGGGGTGGGAATCATCGCCGGAGCGGTGAAGAACGCGCCGTAGGCATTTTTCAGCGGCGCGAGGAAGGCGTTCACGTCGGTCAGCGCGCCGTTTTCCACGGTCAGGCCGTCCAGCTGCGCAGCCTTGAGCAGCAGCGGGATCACCGCCTCATTCGCGCCGGCCTCGCGCAGAGCCGCTTCCGCGGCGGCGAGCACGGCGGCGCGGCGCTGCTCGGTCTCCTGCTGGGCGCGGTAAGCGTCGAACGCCGCCTGGGCCGCGTCCAGCGCCTCCTGATGCGCGGCGAGGATCGCGTCGGCTGCCTCCGGGGCGAGGCCGAGGTCGTTCATCAGCGTTTCACGGGTCAGGGTCATGGGTCATCATCCTTTCTTGTGTTTTTTCTCAGTCGGGGCCGAGTCCGTCCCGCCAAACCGCTTCGGCGGCGCTCTTGAGCCTGGGCACACCGGAGAAAAGCGCCTGGGCCAGGTAAGGGCGGGCGGGCAGGCGCGTGGTTCCGTCGTGTACCAGGGGCGCGTAGGCGAGGGTGTTGCCGACCTCGCCTCGCGCGCCATTCGGGGCGAAGCGCACGTCCGCCATCAGCGCGCCCGTGCGTTTTACCGGCGGCTCAAAGGCGAGCATCTGGTCGCGGACGAGCGCGACCGCCGCTTCACCCATGGCCGCGACCGCCTCAGGCGCGCGGGCAAGGACGGCGGCGACGGCTTCCTCAGTGCGGGAAATCATCCAAGCATTCCTCCTTTCCATGCGGGAATCGGACGCGGCGACGAAAAAAGGAAGCCGGAGCGGCGGGAATCGCCGGGGCTTCCTTTTTCTGAGCATAGCCATTGTAGCACGTTCTCGCCGCCGGGAACACGCTTTGGCAGGACACGGGCGGACTTTCGTTTTCGCCGCGTTCTTTTGGGGAAAATGCAGGGTTTTCCGGCTTCTAAGCGTATTCTTTGAAGCAGAGAGAGGGGGAACCGCCGTGAAAAGCATCAAACGGGCGCTGGCCGCGCTGCTGATTTGGGCGCTGTGCGTAGTCCTGCCTGTCCCGGTCGGGGCGGAGGAGGCGGAGATTGATCCGGCGCAGATCGCCGCGCAGGCGCTCCGGCGGGTGGACGCGCGCTTCACTGACGAGCTGCTCGCCACTCTGACGGTCGCGACGGAGACGTTGGACGGCACGACACGGGTCGTCTTTCTGTGGGCGGACGGCAGCTGCGCCGGTTGGGCGGAGATCGACGGCGCGGGCCGCGTCCTCTGCGTGACCGACGCGACGGACGGGACGCGGACGTTCCGCTACGATCCCGATGCGCCGAGCGTGGCGGAGGTTGTCGCCCAGCGGGTGAACCTGCGAAAAACGCCCGGGGGACGGGTGCTCTACCAGTTCCGGGGCGGGGAGACGGCAACGCTGCTCGCGGAGGCGCGGGCGGGGGGCGCGCTGTGGCTGCGGGTGTCCGTCGAGGGCGTGGGCGAGGGCTATGTGCAGGCCGGTTACGCGATTGCGACGGCGGGGACGATGCTCTCCTACCGGGACGGGGAGGCGTTTTCCACTCTGACGGGCTACCGGAAGCACTTTTTCCGCACGGCGGCCTACTGGCAGGCGACCGGAGCGCTGTCCCGCTGGAGCGCGGAGGATCGTTTGGCGTTTGTGCGGCTGATGTATCAGGATCACATGATCGCCTGGGACGACCGCTGGGAGCGCCTGGACGCGGCGGACACCGCCGACGCGGCCCGGGAGGCGATGGTGAACGACATTCTGCGCACCCACTACGGCACCGACGCGTCGCTGTCCCTGGACGAAATCTTCGCGCAGGACTGGCGCGGCGAGCATCCCGCGGATATGGCCTGGCGCGAGGAGACGATTGCGGAAGCGCGCCGTCACGCGGAGTGATGATCTGACAGCAGCGGCTCGATCTCCTCGGCCTGAATGTAGGGATTGAGGCGAAGCGCCGTGCGCCGGTCAATGTCGCCGCGCATGGCCGCAATGTCCGCGATGGTCTCGGAGGCGTTGGCGATCACCTGACGGCGGAAGCGGATCTCCTCGGTGTCCGCGTCAAGCAGGGACAACAAATCGTGCATGAAGCGGTGCAGCTGCCACTCGTAGCGGTTGGCCTTCATGTCCAGGTTCGCCATCGCGGCGTGGATGGCTACGTTGGTCAGGCTGCCGCCGGTCAGCTCCTGCAAATTGAGCGCCATGTAGTCCTGATACAGCGCGCGTTCCAGCAGGGAGAGCGCCGCCTGCCGGGCGGCGTAGGGCACCTCGATGGTGCGCGGCTCGGCGGTGGAGGACGCGCCGGTGCCGTCGGACAGGTTCGCGACGGCCTTCACCCGGCGGATGGCCTCCAGCGTTTCGGCCACGTCCTCCGCCGTGCCGCCGAAGTTGTTCAGCACCCAGTACACGTCGTTGGCGCGATCCAGATTGTCGGCAAAGTCGGACAGGATGTTGTCGTAGGCGTCGATCTTGGCGCGGATGGCGGGGGTCAGCTCGCTGCGCCGCTCGCTGTTGGCATACAGCGGAATCACGGGCAGCCGGTCGTAATTCCGCCCGGTCACGCCGGATGCGCCGCGGGCGAGCAGGTAGGGCCGCTTCTTTTCGACCGGGAGCAGGCCGCCCTGCCGCGACCAGACGGACACCCCGTCCGGCTCAAACAGGCGCAGGTAGGCCGGCTTGCCCTCCGCGACCTGCCAGAACTGCACGCCCACCATCGGCGCGCCGGACATTTCGTCCAGCAGGGCGACAAAGCCGCTTCGCTGGTCGCGGGCGGCTTCGAGCAATTCGAGGTGGTCGGCGTTCCAGTAGCCCCAGCATACGCCGTGGAGCAGCGCCCGCTCGCCCAGCTCCTCGAGGGCCGCGTCAAAGCCCGGGCCGAGGCGGCAGCGCGTGTTTTCCGGCAGCAGCACGCCCTCGGAGAGCAGGTACTGGTTCTGCTGGGTGACGAACCGGAACAGAAAGCCGGAGCCGATCCGGTTGCCCACCACATCCTGCGTGCCGGAGCGGACGCGGCGACGGCCGTTTTCGTCCCGGGTTTCGATCTTGCAGGCTTGCAGCACCGTCTTGCGGGCCACGCTTGGGTTTTCGCCGCGGAAGTAGGCGGACGCGTCCAGCGCCAGGCGAAACTCCGGCGAGGCGACGTACCGGTCGACGGCCTGTGCGGCGAGGGCGGGCTTGTCGGTCGCGCGGAGGTAGTCCTGATAGGTGATGGCGGTAAACAAAACGATCATCTCCTTTTTTATGTGACGCCGCCGCGCTCCAGGTAACGGACGAGGCAGGCGGCGCTGTCCGGCGCGTCGTCGTGGGGCGCGTCGGGCGCGTAATCCCGGATTTGCGCAAGGTACGCCGGGTCGGTGCCGCGCAGGAAGGCAATGCGGGGCCACCAGCGGCGCAGGTGCGTCGCGATTTTGATGTACTTCTGGGCGGACTCGTGGTACATCCGGACAGGAAAGCCCAGCGCGCGCAGCTCCCGGCCCAGGTACCCCTTGTCGCCGTTCGTCTCGCACAAAACGGCCCGGCAGGCGAAGCGATCCACAAGCGCGGCCAGCTCGGGCGTCGCCTGATCGACGTGACCGGCAAACAGCCGCCCGTACAGCGCCAGCTCGTCGCCCCGGCGCGCGCCGCAGGTGACGGCGGTGAAGTCGCCCCCGCCGTAGGCCGCGTCGATGTGCATCACGCCGCCCACAAGCGCCTCGTCCCCGTCGAAGAAGCGCGGCGGCTCCGGGAAAAGCGCGCCCTCCTCGGCCAGGTGGCGCAGCTCATAGTTGGCCGCGAAGAGCGACGGGCTCATCGACGCGCGCAGTGTTGCCGCCTGCTCCGGGGAGAGTAGCCCGGTTCTGTGCCAATCCCAGCGCTGGACGCCCGGCATCAGGCTGATGGCGTCCTCCGGGTGCCAGGGCGTGCCGGTGTTGACGATCCGTCCGCCGGGGTTGCGGATATTTTGCAGCTCCTGGTAGACCTGCCGGGTGTGCTGCCGCTCCGGCAGGCTGATGCGGTCGCTCAGGTTGACGATGTCGTCGGTGAGGATCAGGTCGGCGTGCTTGCCCGTCAGGCTACCGCCCACGCCTTGCCCGACCAGCTGCGGCGCGCCGCGAAGGGCCGCGTAGCAGTCCGTCGTCAGGGTGAACTGATCTGAGCGGCGCAGCGTCACCGGCGCGCCGTAGAGCCGGGCGGTCAGAAAGCGCATCGCGTCCGAGCGCAAAATGGTGCGGACAAGACGCATCACCTCCAGCACGTCCTCATCCGTTTTGCGCAGGAACAGCAGGTTCCACCGCGGGCGCACGCACAGCGTCACCGCCATGCACATCGCCAGGCAGCTCGTTTTGTAGCTGCCCCGGTGGGCCAGCAGCGTCATGTCCTCCCGGCCGGAGATCATCTGACGCAGCCAGCGGTCGTGCACCTCGTCATTCAGGCGGGTCAGGCCGCAAAGCCGGGCGACCTGCGCCGGGCGGCGCGTCAGCAGCTCAAGCGCCCGCTCCATGCTTCGCCTCCAGCCGGGCCATCGCCTTTTCCAGCGCCTGGGCGACCTCCGCCTTGGGCGGCGCGGCCTCGTCCCGGTCGGCGAACAGCCCGTAGCGCTTGCCCAGCAGCTCCGCCGCCTTGGCGCGCTCGCTGACCTTCGGCGTCTGCCCGGTGTCGTCCATGGCCTCGCCGCGCATGATCTGCGTAAAGACCTCGAGCACCTCCCGGGCGGACGCGACCGCCCCGTCCTTCTGACCGTTTGGGTTGGTTGTCGGCATGATGCTTTCCTCCTTTTCCGCGCGAAAGGAGCGCCCCGCGGGTGCGGAACGCTCCTTTTATCGCGCTTTTGTTTTTTGTGGGAACGATAGCAGACTATCACGCGGCGGCGGATGCGGGAAGGACATCGCCGGACAACTTGTCAGCCGGCCTGCTTCAAATAGGCGTTGCGGATACGGTTGACGTGTCGCGGACAGAGGTGCAGCGACTCGGAAATTTCCTCGTCCGTTTCCAGCAGCGCGTAGTAATGGCGCAGCACCAGGCGCGTCCGATAGTCCGGCACGGAGGCGATCAGCGCCTCGAAGCGGTCGTCCATCGGCGACAGCTCGGCCTTCACGCGATCCATCGCGGCGGTCAGCCCGTCCGAGCGCTGGATGGCGGCGGCGGTCGCGTCGTTCGTCCCACGGGGAATGAATCCGTAGCGCGTGCTCGTCATGCCGCGCGGACGGCCGGTCAGCTCCAGCGACGACAGCTCCTGCCGGAGCGTCTCCAGCTCAAAGCGCTTGTCCCGATACTGCCTCAAAAATCCCGACTTGCTCATGCACATCGCTCCTTTCTGCGAACAAATGTTCGATAACATGGCCCCATTATACGGGAGACACCGCCAAAAGTCAACACCAAAAGTTAAAATACATCTTGCAAAATTTAACCGCAGGTTGTATAATGAAAACGAGGTGATCAGGATGTTCGCGGAAAGAATCCGGGAAGCGCGGCGCAGGAGCGGGCTGTCCCAGAAGGAACTGGGCGCGATGCTGGGCGTATCGGCGACGGCGGTGCACAAGTGGGAGCACGGGCAGTCCGAGCCGGACATTGAGACGACGGCGCGCCTGGCGCGGCTGTTCCACATGAGCCTGGACGAGCTGTGCGGGCAGGACGCGCCGGAGGAGGACGAGCGCAACATGACCGTGATGACGCGCGCCTTCCGCCAGCTGACGCCCGAGGAACAGCGCAAGCTGCTGGCGGTGGGCCGGGCGCTGTTTCGTCATGCGTTTCCGGAGGAGGACGGGAAATGATTCGTCAGCCGGACTATGACCGCGCCGCGACCTGCGCCTGCCGCGCGCTGGTTCGCGCCGGTGTGCGGACGCTGCCCGTCCGTCCCCGCGCGCTGCTGGCCGGAATGGAGAACGTTGCGCTCCTGACCTACGATCAGGCGGCGGAGGCGCTCCAAATGAAGCCGCGCGACTTTGACCGCCGCGCCGGCGATGCGGACGCGTTTACCTTCCGGGAGGGAGGCGCGAAGGGCGCGCGGTATGTCGTCTGCTACCGATCCGGCGGGAACCCGGCGCGGCTGAACTTCACTCTCGCACACGAACTGGGGCACATCGCGTTGGGTCACGCGGCGCTCACCGCCGCGGAGGAAGCGGAGGCGGACTGCTTCGCGGAGCACCTGCTGTGCCCGCCGCCGGTGCTTGCGCAATTGACCTCGCCGGAAGCGGTGAGCCGGACGTGCTTTGTGTCGCTTTCTGCCGCGCGGATGATTTTTTTGCGCCGCCGCGGGCAGGTCGATTCGATCATCGAGCGGGAAATCGACGCACTGCTGGCAGACTGCCTGCGGACAATTCCTGACGAAAAATGCGGAAATGTCCGAATGCTGTCGAACGATCCAGAAGAATGTGTCAATTTCCATTCGAGTATTTCAAAAGTAGCGAAAAAATATTAAAAA
>CAZRLM010000042.1:0-18255 GCA_964600835.1 uncultured Oscillospiraceae bacterium | reverse complement strand
ACCGTATCGCCCAGCCCGCTTCCGCCGGACGTTGCAAAGGGAATGATGGTCTTGCTGGACAGGTCATGAGCCTCAAGGAAGGTATTGATGATCCTGGGCGCGACATACCACCATATGGGGAAGCCCAGATAGACCGTGTCATAGTCTGCCATGTTGTCACGGAGCATCTCCATTTCAGGCCGGCAGGAAGGATCGCGCATCTCAACGGAGCTGCGGGACGCCTGATCCTGCCAGTCCAGATCCTTCTTCGTGTATCGAACCCTGGGGGCTATTTCAAACAGATCTGCGCCAATTGCTTCAGCAAGATGCTCAGCCACTTTGGCAGTACAGCCACTTGCGGAGAAGTACGCAACCAGTTTCCTACTCATGTACATGCACCTCGTCATACAGTGTGATTCCATAGCCACTATTATAGCAGGTTTTCTGATTCTCTTCCACTATAATGTCCCTCGGAAGCTTTCCCTCATAGGGGAGAGAAGGCCGGGTGCAACGATTTATGAGCGATGTTAGAAATGCAAACGGGAATCATTGAATCCGCTAATCCCATCTAAACGACGCCCCTGAAGGGAGAGGTGGTGACCGTGAAGCGCGCCCGAGAACAATCCCTGAGTAGCCGGAAAAAACCCTCAAGGACAGTGAAAAATAAGCCGGGATGTCGGGTTCTCTCAGAACGGCTTGCAGCATCGCACAAAATAATTAGCATGAAAATTCTAATGAAGGAAAAAGCGCGTTAGAAATCGGGCCGAAAAATTAGAAATCTGCTAATGGCTTCTTGAAATAATGAGCAGGGGCACCGGCTCCGCTGACACCCAAAAATAGAAAAGCCCCCGATTCCTGAGTGGAGGGCTGTTAGCAGCTTTTTGGCTCGGAATCGGGGGTTTTTCGGTGTTTTTGGCGCACCCGGCGGGATTCGAACCCACGGCCTACCGCTTAGGAGGCGGTCGCTCTATCCTGCTGAGCTACGGGTGCATGTGCCGGAAAACTCAGTATTTTCAAGGGTTTTCCGGTATTCGGTTGTTATGATTTTGTTTGGTTTTCTGCTAACGGATCGGCCTGTTTTGGGCCTCTCGTGTTAGCAGGATGTTTGCGTTGCAAACAATTCTGTGGGGACAAAAAACCAGCGCTCACATTTCATTAGCAGAAATGTGACAGGCAGAGGGGGATGCGTCCGACGCAAGTCGAACCCTCGACCCGCTTTGCAAACCGCGCTCTGGATTCGGGCGAGCGCTTTCTTAGGAGGCGGTCGCTCTATCCTGCTGAGCTACGGGTGCAGATACAAATATAGTATAGCACAACCGCATTCGCTTCGCAACCGCCCCGGAGAGAATTTCTCCAGCTTCCGTGTGTAACCTATGCTTGGCACGCTTACAGCGCAGCATCACGCTTCATTATCTGGCCTATTGCAAACCTCACCGGCCTGTGCTATCATGAGGTCAACATTCTGCATGAAAGGAATAAAAGCGATGGATGCGCCCACGAAGCATGAAATGGAAGCGATGCTCGGCCCCGATAAGGCGACGCGATGGGAAAGCCTGACCGCGGCGATCGACGACCTGTACGACATGGACAGGTTCTGGGATTCGGGCTACGGCGACTGGGATTGGGAATACAAATACCGCCGCGGCGGCAAGACGCTGTGCACCTTCTATGCGAAGCCGGGAGATGCGATTGTCCAGATCATTCTGGGAAAGGCGGAGCGGGAGGCGTTCGACGCGCAGCGGGCGCGCTTTTCGGAGCCGCTTCAGGCGCGCTACGACGATACCCGAACCTACCACGACGGCAAATGGCTCGCGATTCCGCTGGATGAGACGCTCTCCGCCGACGATATTTTGACCCTGCTCAAAATCAAGCGGCGGCCCAACCGAAAATAACGCCGCCGGTCATCACTTTTTGCCCACTAACAAAAGACCCTGCCATCGCGCAGGGCCTTTTGTCTGTCATCCGTTCGATTGTTCCTCGTCCCCGCCGCGTCCCCAGCGGCTCAGCGCCCATTTTTCCACGGCGGAGTTGCCGCAGTAGGCGGCGAATACCAGTCCGGCAAAGAGGATTAGCGACCGGCACACCTCCACAATCCCTGCCGCGTCGCCCATGCGCCAGAGGAGCAGCTCCGTCCCGGCGGCAACGATCACCGCGGCGGCGACCGCCGTCACCGTCATGCGCTTGGAGAACTGCGCCCTGCGCTTCATCGGTTTCTGAGCCATTCCTGTATCTCCCGGCTGGCCTTGTCCATCTCGTCGGAGTTGCCGTTGTGCAGCGCGTGTTCCAGCAGCGCCTGCACGCCCTGGCACAGCTGCCGCTGCCCCTCGCGCAGGCCGGTCAGCTCCGCCTCGTGCCGGTCCAGGCGCGCTCTGTTCTCGCGCTGGGCCGCAGACACCGCCTCCACCCGCGCGTCGGCGGCGCGGCGCGGCCCGCGGAGGCTGCGCATCGTGTCCGCCGCCTTGCCGGTCAGGGTGATCAGCTCCATCAGCGCGACAACCGCCACCAGCGCGGCGAGCAGGCCGCCGCCCGTCAGCGCATCCACTGCTGCCATCAGCCGACGCCCCCTTCCAGGCCGGACACCCGCGCCTCCAGCAGGTCGATCCTCTCCGCCAGCGCGGCTACGCGCGCCGCGACGCCGTCCGCCGCGTCGCCGGACGCGTCCAGAAACTTGCTCATCATCCAGCCCTCCCGGTTGGAATACGCGACGCGGCTCCACTCGCCGCGCGTCTCTGTCACCGTGACCGTTTCTCCCACCGGCACCCGCGTCAGCAGGTCGCCGCCGGGAGTTTTGCGCAGGTTCACGGTCGTCCCGCTGCTCGCCCGCACCGTGGCGGTTTGGGTTCCTTCCGTCATGCCGTTCACCTCCTCGTTTGGAAGCGGCTCGACCCGCTTCAGGCCGCACCGGTAGCGCCACCGGCCCAGCCTCCTGTCCACCGTGATCCCGCCCGGGGCGGTGCAGTGGACAATCTCGAGGGGCGCGGCGGACCGTACCACGCCCCAATGATAGTAATCGTTTCTGTCCGGATCCTTCCGGTAGCGGTCGGGCAGATCGTAGCCGTCCTCGCCGGGGGCGCGCGCCTTGCACACGCTTTCCCCGGGAATGAGCGCCTCCGTGTCGGTGATGGGCAGCAGATAGCGCGTCTCGTTTCGCGCGGCGTAGTTGCTTCCGTGCAGCCCGGGCCACACGCCGCCCGCCCGGCGAATCGCGCCGATGGTCAGCCCGACGCAGTCGCAGCCGCCGTCCGAGCCGTCGCCGCCAAGCCGGTACGCCGGGCGCTCGTCGACGATTTCGTCAACAGCCGCCAAATAGTCCGATACCGGAATCGTCCGCTTACCCATCGCAGCCACCCCGCCTGTTCGTCATACATCCGCGCATAGCGTCACCCTCGCGTTTCCGTAGCCCGTTCCGCTCACGTCGACGCAGTTCGACGCCGCGCCGTTCACCGTCAGCTTGGTCGCCTGGTTCTCGGCATAGGCCATCTCGACGGACGTCTCAGGCGCGGCGAGGCGCATCGGCGGCGTAAAGTTGATGATCTGCCGCACCGGCGCGCCCAGCGCGGAGCCGAAAAGCACGTTCACCGTTCGGAAATACCGCTGGCATTCCAGCACCTCCGCCGCATAGCCGCGGGGCATGAAGGCGGGCAGCGTATCCGCCGTGTACGCGCCCTCGTAGAGCGCCGCCCACTTGAGCACCGCCTCGCCGCCCGCCGCCAGCGTGATGGTGACGCCGTTTCCTTCCATCCCGATGCACAGCTTGCCGTCGCCGGAGGCGATATGGGGGCCGTTTGCCACGTTTGTCCCGCTGACGAGCAGCAGGCCGTAATTCCAGGTGTCCACGGCGAAGGTCAGCGTCCGGTTCATCAGCTCGTTGGGCGTTTCAAACAACTGGCTCAGCCAGCCGTCCCGGCTCAGGTTCGCCGCCATGCGCAATCCCGGCTGGTTCCCGGTCTCCATTGCGAAGCTGGCCGAGGATAACCCGACCCGGCCGCACAGCCAGCGATCCGCCGCGTATACGCCCTGCCCGTGGTTGCCTGGGCAGCCTGCCTGCGCAATCCGGAACGCGCCGTTGTCCAGCAGATTGCGGGGGCGCGCCTGCGCCAGGGCCGTCTGCGCGCCCAGCACGTTTTTCAGCCGCGTCACCGGATAAACGACGTTCAGGCTATCCGCGCCGTCCTTCACATTCAGCAGCGCGTCGATTTCACTGCTCGTCATGCGTTTCCTCCTTTTCGCTGCGCTTTGCCCGTGCGCCCGACACGGCGGCCGCCATGGCATACAGCACCCTGCCGATTTCCTGCCTCACCTCGCTGATGATGGCCGTCATGATCTTCGCCAGCCTGGCGGCCAGGATTGCGCCGCTCTGGGCGGCGAGGCTTTTGACGCGAGCTATGAATGCTGCGTGTTTTGCGTTCATGCTGTTTTTCCTCCCTTCCATCTGGTAGCAGCCTGCGGTGCTCGTCACAGCGGCCTGATCCATACGCACCGCCCTGCCGGTTCGTTCGGTTGGATCAACGTCGGATAGCAGTTATCCACGGTCTGTTTGAACTCCGTCACGGTCTGTTGCAGCCCCGTCACGGTCTGCTGAATCCCCGTCACGGTCTGCCGAACCTCCGCTGCGCCTTGCCGCGCCTCCGACGCGCCCTGCTGGGCTTCCAACGCGCCCTGCCGAGCCTCCGTCGCTGCCAGGCGCGCGTCGGACGCGGCGTGATCCATCGCGTCCAGCCGGGCCAGCAGCGCGTCCAGCGACGGCACAACCGCCTCCGGATCGAGCAGCGTATCCGTCGGCCCCTCCGTCACCAGCCAGCGCGCAGCGGCCAGCGTGGTGATCTGGTCGCCGTCCGACGCGCGCAGCACGCCGTACAGCACGCCCGGCACGCGGTACGCCTCCGCAGGCAGCACCGCCGTCACCACGCCGTCCTCCGCCTGCGCGGGGCCGATCACCGTTTTGCCGTCCTGACGGATGTAGTAGGCCGTCGTCGTGCCGGATACCTGCGCCGCCTCGCCGCCCCGCGTCACCGTTACCTGCCAGGCGTGCGCCTCCGCGTCCCCCGCCGTCAGGCAAAAGGTCTGCCAGTCGCGCGGTTTTGCGCCCCTTTCCAGATCGACCGTCTGTTTCATCGTCCATGTCGTCATGGGCTTGCGTTGCTCCTTTCCCCCGCGGCTCCTGCCGCCCCTGCCCTTTCAGCCCGCGCCGCGGTGTGTTTCTGATTTTACGCGCGTTGAGGACGCGCGTCCACGACGTTCGTGGACATATCCGGACGCATAAGGCAGTATGCCGTCTGCGTCCGTTTTGCGTGGCAAAGATTCCGCGCCTACGGGCGCGGGCAGAGGACGAAGGTCGTCAGCCAGGCTTTCCGGTCGCCCCCTGCACTCCTTCGGGGTGCACTCTTTTGTAGGGTGTGAAAAGAGTAACTTATTCCCTATACATTATCAATGCGGCGCGTCCAGAACGCGCCGCTCGCAAAACGTTGGGCACCCCCGCATGGGAGGTCCAGGAGGGCCATGCGGCCCTCCTGGCCGGGGAGTCCAGAGGGGACAGCGTCTCCTCTGGCGGGGTGCAGGGGCAAAGCCCCTGCCAGGGGTTGCAATCTGGCGGGGAATTTGGTAAAATAGTACGATCGGATAGAGAATGGATGGAGGAGGACGCGGGATGCGGATTTTCGTGGACGCGATGGGCGGCGATCATGCGCCGCAAGCGCCGGTTGCGGGGACGATCGAGGCGCTGCGCCGGTTTCCTGAGCTGGAGGTTACGCTGGCAGGCGCGCTGGATCAGGTGCGCCCGCTGCTCAATGATTGCGACGATGTGATGAACCGCCTGACGCTGGTGGAAGCGCCCGAGGTGATCACGAACTACGAAAGCCCCGTCATGGGCGTTCGCACCAAGAAGCAGTCCGCCACCGTGATCGGTATGCTTCAAGTGCGCGACAAACAGGCGGACGGCTTCGTGTCCGCCGGATCGACAGGCGCGGTGCTGGCGGGCGGGATGTTCCGCCTGGGACGCATCCCCGGCGTGGAGCGGCCCGCGCTCGCGCCGCTCATGCCCAACGGCAAGGGACACTTCCTGCTCATCGACTGCGGCGCGAACGTGGACTGCCAGCCCGACTGGCTCTACCAGTTCGGCCTGATGGGCGACGCGTACATGAAGGGCGTGGCGCGGCTGGAAAAACCGCGCGTCGGGCTGATCAACATCGGCGCGGAGCCTGAAAAGGGCAACGCGCTGGTCAAGAACACCTACCCGCTGATGGAGAAAGCGCCGTATCACTTCGTTGGCAACGTCGAGGCGCGGGACATTACCGGCGACGTCGCGGACGTGCTCGTGTGCGACGGCTTCAGCGGCAACCTCATCCTCAAGTTCATGGAGGGCGTCGCGGGCACGCTGATGGGCATCATCAAGCAGGAAATCATGGCCGATACCCGGGGCAAAATGGCCGGACTGTTGGCCAAGCCCGCCTTCCGCCGCGTCAAGAAGCTGATGGACTACACCGAGATCGGCGGCGCGCCGCTGCTGGGCGTGCAGGGCGCGGTGGTCAAGGCCCACGGTTCCAGCAACGCCCACGCCATCGCCTGCGCCATCGCCCAGTGCATCCGGATGATCGACGGCCAGGTGGTGGACATCATCGCCCGCGGGCTTCAGTCCGCCCGGTAATTTCCGGCGTTTTCCCGGCGCTGGCCGGGTTTTCGCAATAGATTTGTTTTATTCTGCAATCAAAAAGGAGGAACTTGTCATGGTTTTTGATACCGTCAAAACAATGATCGCCAAGCAGCTGAAGGTAGACGAAGCGTCCATTACCCCCGCCTCCCGCCTGGTGGAGGACTTGAAGGCCGACTCCGCCAACGTCATGGTGATGATTATGGATTTGGAGGATAAGTTCGGCATCGTGGTCGAGGATGACCAGATCATGAAGCTCAAGACCGTGGGCGACGTAGTTGCCTATATCGAAAAGCATCAGTAAGCCGTTTCTGCCCGCCGACGCGCCTCGCGGCCGCCGGCGGGCCTGTGTTTTCCGGCAATGAGCGGCACAGAGGACGTTTTCCCGAATGCCTTCTGTTCGGCTCGTCCCGGGTGAAAAGGAGACGAAGCCATGCAGGCTTTGATGGACGCGCTGTCCTACCAATTCAAGGATCCGGCGCTCCTCCGCCGGGCGCTGACCCACCCGTCCATGGGCGGGGAGGACAACCAGCGCCTGGAGTTTCTGGGGGACGCGGTGCTGCAATACATCATGTCCGACCTGCTGTACGCCACGCATCCCGCCAGCCAGGAGGGCAGCCTGACCCACCTGCGGGCATTGCTGGTGTGCGAGGCCGCGCTCAGCCAGGTGGCCCGCGGACTGGGCGTCGGCGACGCGCTGATCATGGACAAGGGCGAGGAGCTGACCGGCGGGCGCGATAAGCCCAGCGTGCTCTGCGACGCGATGGAGGCCGTGCTCGCCGCGGTCTACCTGGACGGCGGCATGGAGGCCGCCCGGCGGATTGTGACCGCTTTCTGGCCCAAGCCGGAGGACGTGCACCGCCCCATGCAGGACAGCAAGGGCGCGCTACAGGAGTTTCTCCAGCGGGACGGCGGCAGTACGCCGACCTATGAAATCGTCGCCCAGTCCGGCCCGCCCCACGACCGGCAGTTCGAGGCCTCCGTCCAGCGCGACGGAACGGAGCTGGCCCGCGGCGTCGGCCGCACGAAGAAGCAGGCGGAGCAGGCCGCCGCGCTCGCCGCGCTCAAGCACCTGGGCGCGCAGACGCCGCAATGAGCGTCAAAAAAGTGGCTGCGGCCACTTTTTTGAGTTGGAGGAGGCCGCCTGCGGGCGGCGCAAATTCGCTTGGTCGCTGCGCTCCCGGCCAGCGAATTTGTAAGGAATTTTTTCGCTAAGGCGAAAAAACGACCCGCCCCGCCGGGAAACCCGGCGGATACGATTGGAAGTCAGAGGGCCTGCGGGCCCTCCGACACCTCCCAAGGAGTTTTTGACGAGTTTCGCTACGGAATGAGCGAAACCCGTTTTCGTTTATTTGGGGTAGACCTTCGTCCAGTAGTCGCCGTATGATACGCCGCCTTCGCCGATCAGCGGGCGGTCGGCGGGCGCGAAGCCCAGCGCTTCCAGGGCGCGGCGGCGCTCCGACGCGTAGGGCCAGCATTTGGTGACGACCGTGCGCCCGGCAAAATAGGGCAGCACGGCGGGGAGCAGCGTCTCCAGCACCGCCTGAATGACCGGCGCAGTCTCGCAATCCCGGCGCAGGTCAAGGCGGAGCAAGGCTTGCACGTCCGCGCCGTCCTCCGCCGGACGGTCGAACAGCTCAATCGTGCCGATCGCCTCGTCCGTTGTCCGATCCTCCACACACCAGCGGACAAACCAGCCTTGCCGGTAGCTGTCCAGCCAGAAGGCGACGGCCTGCTCCATGCGCGGCAGCGTCGGGTAATGGAAGGTGTCGCCGTGGCAGTTGTCGCCGTTGAAATAGGGCACAGCCTCCGGATCGCCATAGACGCGCAGCAGCGCCGCCGCGTCGGACAGCGCCACGCCGCGCAGGCGATAGGCTGTCGAGGTGAGCACGGGGATTTCCTTGTACACATCCATCATGAAAAGTCCTCCCTTCTCTGCTTCATATCATTCTATACGAACATTTGTTTCTCCTTCTGCGCAACAAAAAAACGCGGCAAATGCCGCGCAAAAGCGTATCGTCCAATGATAACCGCGTTACTGCCCGTTTTCCTTCGCCCGGGCTGCCACGTCGTTCGTGTCGATCGTGCCGCGGTAGACCACAAATTTCTGGTAGAAAAATTCGGTCACGAAGTTGATCAGCAGGTTCATGACCTCAACCACCCAGGCGCTCCAGCCGAGCTTCTCCAGCGCCGTGCCCCACCAGGCGGACGCGGGCGTGAAGATCAGGTAGAACAGTCCCACAAGCGCCATCGCCCGGGGCAGGTTCGCGCTGGAGCGGAAGGTGTAGCGGCGGTTGAAGGTGAAGTTCCACAGCACGCTGAGCACCAGGGACGGAATGTGGCTCATCCAATAGCTTTCCCAGTGCAGCACGTCGTGGAAAAGCGCGAAGCTCGCCACCTGAATGATGCCCGCCGAGATGGAGAACAGCGTAAACTTTACGGCCTGCCAAAGATTCTTGTGCTTCATGTACGGCATCCTTTCCTCTACCAATTTTCGTCCTTACACCAGCCGCAGCGACGGCGTCGCGTTGAGCGTCAACGGGGCGTTTTCACCGCGCAGCAGCCGGTAGTAGGCCGCGGAGCCGATCATCGCCGCATTGTCGGTGCACAGCGAAATGCGGGGCATATACAGCGGGATCCCCGCCTCGTCGCAGGCGGACTGCATCATCCGCCGCAGCAGCCGGTTGGCAGACACGCCGCCCGCCATGGCCAGCGCGGGCGCGCGCATTTCCTTCGCGGCCAGGATGGCCTTTTCCACCAGCGCGGAGCAGACCGCGTACCGGAAGGACGCGGCCATGTCCGCCTTGGGCAGCGCCTCGCCACGCTGCTCCATCTGATGCGCCGCGTTCAGGAACGCGGTTTTCATGCCGGAGAAGGAGTAGTCGTACCGGCCTTCGGGATGCGGATGGGGCAGCGCCAAATAGTGCGGGTCGCCCTCCTCGGCCAACGCGTCGATGCGCGGCCCGCCGGGATAGGGCAGCCCCAGCACCCGCGCCGCCTTGTCGAACGCCTCGCCCGCCGCGTCGTCCATCGTCTGGCCCAGGAGGCGGTACACGCCGTAATCCTCCACGCGCACCAGATGGCTATGCCCGCCGGACACCACCAGACACACGAACGGCGGCTTCAAGTCTGGATGGGTGATATAGTTGGCGGAAACGTGCCCCTCGATATGATTGACGGGGATCAGCGGCTTGTCCAGCGCGTAGGCCAGGCCCTTCATGCAGCTTACGCCGGTGAGCAGCGCGCCCACCAGCCCCGGGCCGTAGGTCACGGCCAGCGCGTCCACGTCCTGAAAGGTCATGCCCGCTTCCTTCAGCGCCTCGTCGATCACCCGGTCGCAGGCCTCGACGTGGGCGCGGCTGGCAATCTCCGGCACCACGCCGCCGTAGAGCGCGTGCAGGTCAATCTGGCTGAACACCACGTTCGCCAGCACCCGCCGTCCGTTCTCAATGATGGCGGCGGCGGTTTCGTCACAGGAGGTTTCCAGCGACAGAATGCGCACCGTTTCCTGCGTTTTCAGGCGCGTCATCGCCGCCTGAACGCTTTTTTCATAGATCATGTTGCGCCTCGATCATTCCGTTTTTTCAGTATCACAATCCCGACGGCCAGCGTCGCCAGCACCACCGCCGCCAGCGAAATCGCCAGCAGCAGCGCGTAGTGGACGAAGAACGCCGTTGGCATCAGGCGGATGAGCAGGTCGGTAGCCGGGTTGAGCACCCACAGCCCGTTATCGAAGGACAGGCGGTGGAACAGCACGAACAGGCTGCCGAAGTCCGCCGCGCCCCAGATGGTCAGCGCGCCCGCCAGTGCCAGCAACAGCCCGCTGCCGGTGATCAGGCCGCCGCCCACGGCCCGCCGGGGAGCGTGACAAAGCGACAGCGCCACCAGCAGCAGCGCCGACAGGCTGAACGCGATGAGCAGCACCTGCCGACAGAGCACGAACAGCCCGCGGACGTCCGCCATGTGGCGCTGCTCGTGCGCCTGAAAGCAGGGCGTTCCGTCCTCGCGCGCGTACTGGAAGGTATCCTCCGCGCCGGCCAGGTAGCGGGTGATCATCCGCGTCACCGGCGCATAATCTGCCTCCGGCAGGCCGGTGGACGCGGCAGGGGCGTCCCGCCGCATCAGCCACAGCATCAGCGGCTGCGACGTGCCCATGCCCTCCAGCAGCGACGCGAGCGCCGTCACCGCCAGCAGAACCGCCAGCAGCAGCCCGCCCGCGAAGGCCGCGGCCCGGCGCATTACTGCATCTTGAGGTAGGCCGTGACGAAGCCCTCCAGATTGCCGTTCATCACGTCGTCGATGTTGCCCACCTCAAAGCCCGTGCGGTGATCCTTCACCATCGTGTAGGGCTGGAATACATAGGAGCGAATCTGACTGCCCCATTCGATCTTCTTCATTTCGCCCTTGATGTCCGCCATCTGCTGCTCGCGCTCGCGCTCGCGCAGCTCCAGCAGCTTGGAGCGCAGCATCTTCAAGCAGGTTGCGCGGTTCTGCACCTGGTCGCGCTCGGTCTGGCAGCTGACCACGATGCCGGTGGGGAAGTGCGTCATTCGGACGGCGGAGCTGGTCTTGTTCACGTTTTGGCCGCCCGCGCCGCTGGAATGGTAGGTGTCCACCCGCACGTCCTTCATGTTGATCTCGATGTCGCCCTCGTCGTCCTCGATGATGGGGGACACGTCCAGGGAGGAAAAGGAGGTGTGACGGCGGGCGTTGGCGTCAAAGGGGCTGATGCGCACCAGCCGGTGCACGCCCTTTTCGCCGCGCAGATAGCCGTAGGCATGGTCGCCGCTGACCTCGAAGGTCACGGACTTGACGCCCGCCTCGTCGCCTTCCAGCAGGTCGAGCAGCTTGACGGTAAAGCCCATCTGCTCGCAATAGCGGGTGTACATCCGGTAAAGCATTTGCGTCCAGTCCTGCGCCTCGGTGCCGCCCGCGCCCGCGTGCAGGGAAAGAATCGCGTCGGAGTCGTCGTAGTTGCCGCGCATGAGCGTTTCCAGCTCCAGCGCGTCGGCCTGCTCCTTGAGCTTCTCCACCTCCGCGCCGACCTCGCCCGCCATGTCCTCGTCGTTTTCCTCCTTGGCCAGCTCCATCATCGTGTCGATGTCGTCGGCGGTGGCAAGGAGCTTCTCGTAGTGCGCCAGGCGGTTTTTCAGCGCGCCCAGCTTTTTGTTCACCCTCGTGGAACGCTCGGTGTCGTTCCAGAAGTCGGGCTGATTCATTTCCTCGTTCAGCTCGTCGATCTGCTCCCGCATATGGTCGATATGCAGCGCCTCGCCCGCGGCCAGGATAGAGCGGCGAATGCCCGCCAGTTCCTGTACGGATTGATCCAAATCTATCATGGTTATATTCTCCATTTCATCGGTCGATGGGTTGACGGTTTCCTCGACCGGCCGGTTACAAGAATCCGGCGCTCTGGCAGCTTTTCATCCGCGACTCCTTATTCCTGAGAAACTTTCCCGCAGCAGTGCTTGTACTTCTTGCCGCTGCCGCAGGGGCAGGGATCGTTGCGACCCACCTTCTCGCTGGTCTTGACCCGGCGGGGCTGGCGCGGGCCGTCCGACCCGGCGCGCGCCTCGATGGGCTGCGCGGTCTGCACGCGGGCGGGGGTGCGCTCCACCCGGAGCTGGTACATCCGGCGCACCGTATCCTCCTGGATGAGGTGGTTCAGCTCCTCAAACATATGGCCGGCCTCGATCTGATACTCGGTGACGGGGTTCTTTCCGCCGTAGGCGCGGAAGCCGATGCCGTCCCGCAGCTGATCCATCGCGTCGATGTGATCCATCCACCGGGTGTCGACCGAGCGCAGCAGCATGACCCGTTCCAGCTCCCGCATATCCACGCCGATCTCGCTCATCAGCGTTTCCCGCTCCTCATAGAAGGCGTGCGCGTCGGCCTTGAGCGCCTCCACAAAGGCGGCCTTGTCCGTATCGTCCACCAGATGCTTGTTCTTCTCCACGCAGCCGTGGTGGACGCACAGGTTTTCCAAATACAGCGTCAGCTGCTCGTAGTCGAAGTCCTCCCCGTCCTCGGAAGCGCAGAAGCGGGCCATCGCCGCGTCGATCAGCCGCTCGGCCATGCGGACGATGTTCTCCCGCACGTTTTCGCCCATCAGCACCCGGTGGCGCTGGCCGTAGATGACCTCGCGCTGACGGTTCATCACGTTGTCGTATTCCAGCACGTTCTTGCGGATCTCGAAGTTGCGCCCCTCGATGCGCTTCTGGGCGGACTCGATCTGCTTGGTGAGGATCCCGGCCTGCAGCGGCTCGTCATCCCGGACGCCGAGGCGCTCGACCATGCCGCTGATCCGCTCAGAGCCGAACAGGCGCATCAGGTCGTCCTCGAGGGAGATGAAGAACTGGGTGGAGCCGGGATCGCCCTGACGGCCCGCGCGGCCGCGCAGCTGATTGTCAATGCGGCGGCTTTCGTGCCGCTCGGTGCCGATGATGTGCAGTCCACCCGCTTGCAGCACGCGCTCGTGCTCCGCGTCGGTCGTCTGCTTGAACTGGGCGTGAAGCGCGTTGTAGCGCCCGCGCGCTTCCTCCACCTCCGGCGGCACGTCCTCGCCGTGGCCGGTGGCGGCCTCGATCAACTCCTCGTCAACGCCCTCCTGGCGCATCGCGCGGCGGGCCATGAACTCCGGGTTGCCGCCCAGCAGAATGTCCGTGCCGCGGCCGGCCATGTTGGTCGCGATGGTCACCGCGCCCCAGTGGCCCGCCTGCGCGACGATTTCCGCCTCCTTGGCGTGGTTCTTGGCGTTGAGCACCTCATGCTCGATGCCCTTGCGCTTGAGGATAGCGGAGAGCATTTCGCTCGTCTCCACAGAGATGGTACCCACCAGCACCGGCTGTCCCTTGGCGTGGTGCTCGACGATGGAATCCACCACCGCGGCGAACTTGGCGGACTTGTTCTTGTACACCATATCGTCGAGGTCGCGGCGGATGTTCGGGCGGTTGGTGGGAATTTCCACCACGTCCAGCGCGTAAATGCCCTGGAACTCCGCTTCCTCGGTCTTGGCGGTGCCCGTCATACCGGAGAGCTTGTCGTACATCCGGAAGTAGTTCTGGAAGGTGATGGTCGCCAGCGTCTTGCTCTCGCGCTCCACCTTGACGTGCTCCTTGGCCTCGATGGCCTGATGCAGTCCCTCCGAATAGCGGCGACCAATCATCAGGCGGCCGGTGAACTCGTCCACAATGACGACCTGCCCGTTCTGCACCACATAATCAACGTCCCGCTTCATCAGGGAGTGGGCGCGCAGCGCGCAGCTGATGTGATGGTTCAGGTCGGAGTTTTCCGGGTCGTTGATGTTGTCGATGCCGAAGGCGGCCTCGACCTTCTGCGCGCCCTCGTCGGTCAGGGCGACAGACTTCTTCTTCTCGTCGACCTCATAGTGCGTGTCGCGCTTCATGGAGCGGACGACCGCGTCCGCCTTCTCGTACAGCTCGGTGGACTTGTCGCCCTGGCCGGAGATGATCAGCGGCGTTCTCGCCTCGTCGATCAGGATGGAGTCCACCTCGTCGACGATGGCGTAGTGGTGGCCGCGCTGGGTCAGGTCGCTTTGACGGATGACCATGTTGTCCCGCAGGTAGTCGAAGCCCAGCTCGTTGTTGGTGCCGTAGGTCACGTCGCAGGCGTAGGCCGCGCGGCGCTGTGCGCTGTCCAGGTCGTGGACGATCAGGCCCACCGTCAATCCCAGAAAGCGGTGCACCTTGCCCATCCACTCCGAGTCGCGGCGGGCGAGGTAGTCGTTGACCGTCACGATGTGCACGCCCTTGCCCGAGAGCGCGTTCAGGTACGCCGGGAGCGTCGCCACCAGCGTTTTGCCCTCGCCGGTCTTCATCTCGGCGATGCGTCCCTGATGCAGCACCAGGCCGCCGATCAGCTGCACGCGGTAGGGCCGCATCCCGAGCACCCGGTCGCAGGCCTCCCGCACCGTCGCGAAGGCCTCCGGCAGCAGGTCGTCCTCCGTCTCGCCCTTTTGCAGCCGGGCGCGGAACTCGTCCGTTTTCGCCCGCAGCTGCTCGTCGGTCAGCTTGCGATAATCGTCCTCCATCGCCTCAATCTGATCGACCGTTTTCTTCAATTTCTTCAGTGCCGCGTCGTTTCCGCCGCCCAGCATCTTTTTCATCCATTCCAGCATTGCGTTTCTCCTTGTCCGCCCGGCTTTTTTCGGGCGCTCTATCAGTATACCATGACCGGGGGGATTCTTTCAAGAGGCCGCGCGTTTTCGGCGAAATACGCATCTATTTGTGATAGCGCTCCCCGGAAGAAATCTTCATCGCGCGGTAAAGCTGTTCCAGCAGCATGACCCGCGCCAGCTGGTGCGGAAAGGTCAGCCGGCTCATGGACAGCTCCTCGTCCGCCCGGGCGATCACCTGGTCGGACAGCCCCAGGGAGCCGCCGATCACCAGCACGATCGACGACGCGCCGCGGGCCAGAAGCGACGAGAGGTGTTCGGCCAGCGCCGGGGAATCCCACTGCCTGCCGGGAATGGTCAGCGCGATCACATAGTCCGACGGGCGGATTCGCTGCAACAGCGCCTCGCCCTCCCGGCGCTTCACCTGCTCCTCTAAGGCCGGGGACAGGCTCGGCGGCTCCGGCAGGCCGGGCAATTCGATCTCCTCAAAGCGACCGTAGCGGCTCAGGCGCTTCAAATACTCGTCCGCCATGGCGCGGTAGGGCTTCTCCTTCAACCGACCCACGGTGAGAATGGTAAAGCTCACGGCTCCGCCTCCTCGTCCGACCAGTCCACCGCATAGCGCTTCTCGTCCATCGGGTCGAAGCACACGCCGACCTGCGCGCCCGCCTCCGGGACGCGCCCCCACAGGCTGTGGCTGCGCACCGTCACGGTTTCGCCCGTCAGCGGATGCTCGCAGCGCACCTTCATATACCGGGGATGGCGGTTGTTCACCGTGACGGATCGGTTCTCCGCCACCTCGACCACCGTGCCCGACACGCGCCGCCCGCAGCTCACCAGCAGTGCCCGGCGCTGCTCGCTGCGGCTCATCACGACAAAAATCACGCCGCCCGTCAGGGTGAACACGATGCCCAGCGCGACAAACACCCACATCAGGATGACCAGCGTTTCCGGCATAAATTCGTAGGGATTCTCCGGATTCACCATCAGCGGGAACTCGTCGCCGAGCTTCATGCCGTTGTCCCTTTGTTGGATGTCAACGGTATACGCCCGGCCTCCATAGGTGAAGGTGACGACGGGCCAGTGCTGTCGGAAGGTCAGGATGCGGCCCGTGACCGGCACCATGTTCTCCGTGCGGCGCTCGTACACCGTGCCCATGACGCAGCCGACCAGCAGAAAAACAACGCCGATGATCAAAAATGTGCTCGTCAAAATCTTTCGCGTCTTACTCATTGCGCTTCTCCTTCCAGGCAGTATACCCGCCGCCTGCCCGCCGCGTCCACCGTGGAAATCGCCGCCTCGCCCTCTCCGGGAGGCAGGAGGCACATGGGCGGCAGCTCCGGATGGCAGTGGCTGCGGTGAAACGCCTGCGCCGCCTCAAAGACCCCGTCGCGCAGACGGCCCGCCGCCCAGCTTTCCAGGCTGTCCATCGCCTGTCCGCCCAAAGGGAACGCCGGGTGGCTCGCCTCAAACCCGGTCAGCAGCACCACGCCGGTGGCCGGGTCGTAGGTCGCGTCCACCAGCGCAGGCTCCATGCAGCAGTCGCCGATCAACGTCAGGTTGTCCGCCCTGACCCGGTTGCGGGCGATCAGCACCGCCTCAGGCTGGGCGTCCACCCCGGCAAAGCGGCAGCCCAGCGCCTGCGCCGCCGCCAGCGTCGTGCCGCTGCCGCAGCACAAATCAACGACCCAGTCGCCCGGGCGCGTAACGGGGCGCAGCAGACGATCCAGCAGCCGCTGCGGCTTCTGCGTCGCGTAGCCGGTGCGCTCCGGGTCGCGCTGTTGCAGGTGGCTGACGTCCGTCCACACGTCCGACGGATACGTCGGCGCGTCGTCGTAATACCGGTACAGCTTGCCGCCGGAGCGGATCGTCCGGCAGGCGCGGCCCTGCTCGTCCACGGTGCGGCGCATATGGTTGCTGCGCGCCGCTTCCCGCTGAAGCGGCACCCGCGTCAGGTCAAACCGGTAGTCGCGCGACCGGGCATAGAGCAGAATCACGTCATGCTTGCGGCTGAAATACCGCTTCGCCCGCCCACCGCTCTCGTAGGCCCAGATGATCTCGTTGAGGAACCGTTTTTCGCCGAACACCTCGTCGCATAGCAGCCGCGCCAGGGCGTTGGCGTGCCAGTCCAGGTGCAGGTAAAGCACGCCCGTGGGCGACAAAAGCCGGTGGGCGTTTTGAAGCAGCCCCGTCAGCATGGCCGCGTATGCCTCCCGGGACTCATACGCGTCCGCGTAGGCTTCATAGGCGGGGGCCGGGTCGCCCGTCCGCCAGCCCTCCGCGCCGTAGCGGCGGCGGCGGACGAACCGCTCCCCGGTCATGAAGGGTGGATCAAGGTACACGCACTGCGCCTGCCCGGCCAGCGCTTCCAACTCCGGCAGCGCGCCCGCGCCGTCCGCCTGCAAGAGCAGGTTTTCTCCCGTGCCGATCACTTCCCGGCGGATCAGGCGCTGTTCAAGCATGGCCCGCACCTCCCTCAAACCGGCGCTGCATTTCCCGCAGCGCGTCCTGCTCCTCGGTCAGGCGGAGCAAAAACGCGCGCTGTACCGCGTCCGCCGCCAACAGCTCGCCGCATTGCCGCACCGCCGCCACAAAGTCCGCGGACATGGCCCGCCGTCCCTGCCGCGCCAGCGGACACACCGCCCGCGCCCGCGCGTCCACCGCGACGCGCACGCCCTCCGGACGCAGCACGGGCAGCAGCGGAAACAGCCGGCAGCTCAGCGGACGCATGGCCCGGTCGCAGCGCCCGTCGCACACCAGCAGCGATCCCAGCGCCGCAGGCAGAATCGCGTACCCCGGCACGCCCTCGTAAAAGCGTTCCTCGACGGGAAAGAGCAGCATTCCCGTTTCTTCCCCGGGCAGCGGGCGGCAGCACGCGCCGCCGCACACCGCGCCGCAGTCGCCGTTCAGCGGCGTCTGCGCCGCCAAAAGCGCCCGGGCCTCCATGAGAACGTCCCACGTTTGCATCGCGATCCCCCTCTCCCGTCTCCTTCGTAAAAAGCGAAAAATCCCGCGACGAAAAATCGCGGGAAAGCGCGCCCGTCAGCCGGCCGCGCCCATATACATCACAAGCAGAACGGCAGCCAGCAGGATATACGCCAGCCCCACTACCAGCAGGAAGCCGAACGGCGCTTTGCCGCCGCCGTGCTTCATCTCCCGATAGTCAAAGAACGTCTTGGGAAACTGATCCTGCTTTTCCTGCGGCAGCACCAGCCGGAGCAGCTTGCGCACGCCGTAGGTGAGCATATCAAACATACCGTCCCCGGCGACAAAAATCAGCAGCCCCACGCAGGAAAGCAGGATGCCTGCCACAAAGCAGGCGTCGCAGAGCGCCTGAAGCAGCAGCGCCTGGTCGGTTTCCCCATAGCCGCCCCGTATGCCCATGACCGCCATGGCCAGGGCAAGCCCCACCATGGCGGTCACGATGTATTTCCGGGCCTTGTGCTTTTTCCTCACAGCCCGAGCTCCTTCTTGTACTTCTCAAACTCCGCGTCGC
>CAZRLM010000041.1:8747-19146 GCA_964600835.1 uncultured Oscillospiraceae bacterium | reverse complement strand
ACAAGGAAAAGTCAACCGAGAAAATCGACGGCGTGGTGGCCTTGGTGATGGCGCTTGACAGGGCGCTGCGCAATCTGAACGGCGGCAGCGTCTATGATGAACGCGGACTATTAACCCTTGATTGGTAAGGAGGTTCTCATGCCAAAAGCACCAAAACGCCCCTGTCGCTATCCGGGATGTCCGAATCTGTGCGACAAGGGCGTTTACTGTTCCAAACATATTCAGTTTTCTGCTGATCGCGTGCGCGGCGGCGCGGAAGCTCGCGGATATGATGCCCGCTGGCGCAAAGCGCGAAAAGCGTTCCTCCAGCAGCATCCGCTGTGTGCGGAATGTATGCGACAGGGAAAGCTCACGCCCGCCACGGTGGTAGATCACATCATCCCACACCGTGGTGACAAGAAGCTGTTTGGGGATGAAGCAAACTGGCAGCCCCTTTGCAAGGACTGCCATGATCGAAAAACCGGGAAAGGACTGTAATTGCCGTCATTGACGGATGCGCGCTTCCCACAGCGCCATCATCTGATCTGTCATGGCGTTCCACGAGGCGGAAAGCGATGCGCTTGTGCCGAGCACCTGGCCCCAATTCTCCGCACGTTTGTTCTGGAACAGCTCCGAAAACTGAATGAAATCGGCGCAGGCGCTCAGCGTGGGCAGCCACGCGTCCAGCTCTCCCGGCGCGGTGGTAAGCGCGCGGACGTTCTGTCCCATCGTCATGGACAGATTGATACCGTAGTTATACTCCAGCGAGGAAACGACGGCGGAGTACACGCCCTCCGTCTACGTTCCGTTCGGCAGCGTCGCTTCGCCATAGAGAAGCGCGTTGTTTGCCTCCCCGCCGAGCGTTTGAAGGAGCTGGAACGAGCCGCCGAGTCCCTGATACCAGCCCTCGAAATAGCTCTGCGTGGTCGCTTCGGGCATCACAAAGAGCGTTTCGCCGCTGGCATTGTAATTCTGCGCCAGCGCGGCGCTCTCGGCGGATTGAAAGCCCGTTCCGCAAAGCTGGATGTAGATTTCCCGCTGCGGCTGCGCCGGGTCGTACACGTCGATGATGTAGCTGATAAAGTCGCCGCCGGTCTGAACCACCCAGCCCTTGGGAATTTGCATGGTAAAATAGCCATCTGGCTGCTCATAGGTATCATATTCAGCGGTCGAAGCGCTTTCCGAAGAGGACTCCATCAGCGCCGTTGCGCCCTGCTTTTCCATGAGCGTCTGAAGATAGCTCTTCAGCAGGTTCAGGTTTTCAACCTCGTACCGCTTTCCATCCGACAGAACCGCGACGCCGCCTTCGAAGTTCAGCGTCTGCGTTCCGTCCGCGGTGTTGACCGCGACGGTCAGGCCGTCGTCCAGAACGCCCATATCGCTTTCTTTGACGATGGAAAGCATCTGAATCAGCGCGCAGATTCCCTCGATGGTCTTTGAATCGGTCACGGTCGCTTCCTGCACGCCGCCCTCCGTGGAGAAGGAAAACTGAATGGACGTGATGGCGGAAGCAGGCATATTGACAATTCTGTCATATTCCGGCCATGATAGCTGTTCGGACTGCGCGTATGCCGCGCTGAAGCAGAAGAGCATGAGCAGCGCAAGGCTCAGGGAAAACCATCTTTTCATACTGGATACGCCTCCTCTGGCAGAAAATTCACTTTTCAGGACTTGCTTTTATTATAGCACAGAGCGGCGCTTCTTCATAGGAAAAAGATACGTAAAATCCATTTCGGTTTCATTAAAGATTTACAGGAGGTCGCCCCATGAAAAATCCATTTACTCGACTATTCCGTGCGCGGGACAAGCCCAGCACGACGGATTCCGTCAGCTCCGCGCCCACGTTTTATTTTGGCTCCAGCGCAGCGGGTAAATCTGTCACGGCGAGCACCGCCATTCAGATGAGCACGGTCTACGCCTGCGTTCGGGTGATCGCAGAAACCATTGCCAGCCTGCCGCTGCACGTGTATCAGAATCAGGGAGAAGGCAGCGTCAAGGCGATGGATCATCCGCTATATCCCATTCTGCATGATGAACCTAATAGTGAGATGACGTCTTTTGTGTGGCGGGAAACGATGATTGCGCATCTGCTGCTGTGGGGCAACGCCTACTGCCAGATCATTCGCAGCGGTCGGAGTCAGATCCTCGGACTGTACCCGCTGCTTCCCGACCGCATGGAAGTGGATCGTGACAGTTCCGGCAAGCTGACCTATATCTACACCACCTCGGATGGCAAGCAGACGAAGCTCCGCCCCGAAGATGTGCTGCATATACCCGGCCTTGGCTTTGACGGCATCATGGGCTACAGCCCCATCGCGCTGGAGAAAAACGCCATCGGCCTTGGCATCGCCGCCGAGGAATACGGCTCGAAGTTCTTTCAGAACGGAGCTCGTCCCAGCGGCATTCTGACGCACCCCAACACGGTGAAAGACCCAAAACGACTGCGGGAAAGCTGGAATGCCGCCTACGGTGGATCGACCAATGGATCAAAGGTCGCTATTTTGGAAGAGAATATGTCCTTCACGCCCATCAGTCTGCCCAACAACGAGGCGCAGTTCCTTGAAACGCGCAAGTTTCAAGTGGAGGAAATCTGCCGAATCTTCCGTGTGCCGCCGCACCTGATCGGCGATCTGAGCCGCAGCACCTTTGCCAATATCGAGCATCAGTCCATCGACTTTGCGACGCACACCATCCGGCCATGGCTGGTGCGCATCGAACAGGCCATGAATCGCGCCCTGTTTTCCGATAAGGAAAAGGCCGGGAGCCCCGGTGGCAGGCGCTTTTATGTGCAGTTCAACATCGATGGTCTGATGCGCGGCGACTACAAAAGCCGCATGGAGGGCTATGCCATTGCAAGGCAAAACGGCTGGATGAGCGCAAACGACATCCGTGCGCTGGAAAACATGAATCCCATCCCGGAAGAGGAAGGCGGCAACACCTATCTGTGCAACGGTAACCTCATTCCCATTAGCATGGCCGGTGTGTACGCAAAAGACAAAGTATCTGCGGAAGATAGCTCGCCCGAAGAACCCAAGAGCAAACGAAGGAGGAATGCCCATTGAGGGAACTTGACCTGAACGGCTACATCGACGATGAAGTGTGGCTCGGAGACGAGATCACCCCAGATGGCTTGCACAGCCTGCTCTATGGCGAGGACAACGCCGCCACGGACGATGTGCATATCCGTCTCAACAGCTACGGCGGCTCCTGCAATGCCGCGACACGCATGTTTGATGATCTCCGCGCCTATCCGGGCAGTGTGAAGATCACCATCTCCGGCACCGCTGCTTCTGCGGCAACCGTGATGGCGATGGCGGCAGATCGGCTGGAAATGACCCCCGGCAGTCTGTTCATGATCCATGACCCAAGCACGGTGGCCTACGGAAACGAGCGGGACATGGACGAAGCGAAGGCTGTCCTTCGCGCCTGCAAGCAGAGCATCCTCAATATGTACGGCACGCGCATCCGGGTTCCCCGCGAAGAAGCCGCCGACATGATGAGCGCCACCACTTGGATGGATGCCAATGAAGCCTTCGAGAAGGGCTTCGTGGATGCCATCACCGAGACGCCTTCGAAGTTTCCTACGGACAGCACGGGCCATAAGGTATCGCTCGACACCGCGAAGGCCGGTGTTCAGGCTTGGTTTGATCGAAAGACCAAGCCTTTTTTGATGGAACGAAAGCCGCAAGCTGTGTCAGAAGCGACCTGTGTGGCGACTGTCTCAGAACCTGTCCCTGATAACCGTGTGCGGGTGCTTGCCACCGACACACGGCTTGAATACCTCAGATTTTGATTGGAGGATAACCGTATGAATCAGATTCTCACGATGCGTGAAAAGCGCGCTTCCCTGTGGGACGCCGCCAAGAAGTACCGCGACTCCCACATTGGCAATGATGGCACCATGTCCACCGAGGACGCGGCTGTCTACGACCGCATGGTCGATGACGTTGACCGCATGAAGAAGGAAATCGACCGGCTGGAGCGTCAGGAAGCCATCGAAAACGAGATGAGCCGCCCGACCACCAGCCCCATTGTCAATCGCCCCGAAAACCCCATCCCCGGCGAGGAAAAGAAGGGCCGTGCCTCTGCCAGCTACAACAAGGCGTTTTGGCAGAACATCCGCGCCAAGAGCGTACCTCACGAGGTCTTTAACGCCCTGCAGGTGGGCACCGACTCCGAGGGTGGATTCCTTGCCCCGGACGAGTACGAGCATACCCTGATCGAAGCACTGCAGGAAGAGAACATGTTCCGCCGACTGGCACATGTGATCACCACCGAATCCGGCGACCGCAAGATCCCCGTGGTCGCTTCCAAGGGCACGGCCAGCTGGATCGACGAGGAAGCAGCCTATCCCGAGAGCGACGATTCCTTTGGTCAGGTGTCCCTCGGCGCTCACAAGCTGGCGACCATGATCAAGATCAGCGAGGAACTGCTGAATGACTCCGTATTCGATATGCCGTCCTACATCGCCCGCGAATTTGCCCGCCGCATCGGCGCTGCGGAGGAGGAAGCCTTCTTTACCGGCGATGGCACCGGCAAGCCGCTGGGCATCCTCGCCGCTACGGGCGGCGCACAGACAGGTGTGACCGCCGCCAGCGCCACCGCCATCACCATGGACGAGGTGATCGATCTGTTCTACTCCCTGCGCTCGCCCTACCGCAAGCGGGCTGTGTTCGTGGTCAACGACGCTACGGTCAAGGCCATCCGCAAGCTGAAGAACGGTAACAGCGACTACATCTGGCAGCCCAGCGTGACTGTGGGTGCGCCCGATATGCTGCTGGGCCGTCCGGTGTACACCTCTGCCTATATGCCCACCATCGCCGCCGGGGCCAAGAGCATCCTGTTTGGCGATCTCGGTTACTATTGGGTGGCTGACCGCGAGGGGCGTTCCTTCAAGCGCCTGAACGAGCTGTACGCCGCTACCGGGCAGGTGGGCTTCCTCGCCTCCGAGCGCGTGGACGGTAAGCTGATTTTGCCTGAAGCCGTCAAGGTGCTGGCACAGAAGGCGTCGTAAGGAGGACTGAATCATGGAAAATCGCAACTATCATGCCCACGGCGGTTCCGAGTGGGTGATTGGCGGCAAGCTGACCTTCCTGCCCGGCGCGACCGTTGAGGGCGCGGAGGGGCTGTTTAACCTGCCTGCTGCCGGAGAACCGCTCGTCCTGCCCGCGATCCCGGACAGCGATGCGACCACCGTGGCCGCGCTCCGGGAGGACTTCAACCGCCTACTTACTGTGCTTCGACAGGCAGGCTTCATGGAAAGCCATGATGAGCCGTGATCCTGACTGCTGATGATGTAAAGCTGCACCTGCGCATTGAAGAAGATGATGAGGATGAATACATCGAAACCCTCATCGCACAGGCGCAGGCCGCGGCAGAGGATTTCTGCCGCACGGCGTTTGGGGACAACGCGCCCCAGCCTGTGCGGCTGGCCGTCCTGCTCATGGTTTCGCACTACTACGAAAACCGCGACAACCCGGATCGCACGATCTATACCACCATGCGCATGGCCTTTGAGAACCTGCTCTATCCCTACCGCGACCCCGACAAAATGTTCTGACTCGGCCATCGAACGGCACAAGGCCGCCCGCTGGCTACGCACGGCAAATCCTGCGGAATTGCTCGTGCTACTCGGGGCTAAAGCCCCTCGCTCAATAGGAGGTGAAGTACATTGCGCGGTTATAAGTCCTTTGACGGAACGCCGCATCCCGGCGATCTGCGCCACCGTGTGCAGATCGGGTATACGGAAAACATCATCAACGAGAATGGTTACCCCGAACCCAAAGATGTGATTCTCTGCCGCGTTTGGGCAAGCGCCATTGACGCGGGCAATCAGCACTATCGCTCCGCCGATGTGATGAACACCGAGCAGGTGGTCAACTTCACCATCCGATACCGCCCGGACGTGAAGCTCGGTATGTGGGTGCTGTTCAACGGTGAAAAATGGGAAATCTCCACGCTGGGTGAATACGCCTTCACCAAGGCATACCTCGGCCTCAAAGCCAGCATCGCAAAGGGCGTGAGCGGATGAAGCAGGTACAGAGTGCGCTTGCCACCTTGGGCATCCCCGTGCAGGCCGGTGTATGGAGAGCTGCCAGTGCAAACCAAAACCCGCCTCAACAGTATGTGGTTTATTCCACGACCAAAACGGAAGCCTCGCACCATGACGATGCGGTTACTTCCTATAAAACCTTCGTGTACCTCAACCTTTGGAGCGATGGCGACCCCACCGAAACGGCAGACCGCATCCGCCAGCTGATGTACGACTATGGTTTCGTCATGGTCGAGGAATCAGATAAGGGCTACAATCAGCCAGCATATGACACCGCCACAAGGCAGTTCACCATTCAATGGACGTGGCTGTGGCGAGAGGACGTGATTCGCCATGCCCCTTGACACGCAGGGCTTTCAGGAACTGATGACCGACATCGCCAGCATGGCCAGCCAGCTCGACACAGAAGGTGCCGGAGCCGCAGTCACCAAGCGCATACTCGAAGAAGCCGCCGTTCCGGTGGAAGCACAGATGAAGGCCAATGCCAGCAAAGATCCTCAGATCATCACGGGCAAGCTGCATGGCGCGATCCACACAGGCAAAGTCAAAAAGCGCGTAAATGGCGGCAAACACATCACGGTGGGTGTCCACCGTAAGGATTGGGATGATGAGGACTATTATCCCGCCTACACAGAATTCGGGCATGGCGGCCCAGGCCCAGCTCCCGCGCACCCCTACATCCGTCCTGCATATGACACGACGGAAGATCAGGCTTACGAAATCATCCGGCAGGGATTGCGCGACGCAATCGACGAGTTCGGATGATTTTTCATTTTCACGATTGGAGGAATGAACAATGCCTACTCCCACCGCTTCTCCCACTGTTTCCAGCACCGTCGGTCTCAAAAATGTGGTCATCGCGCCACTGATGACCGACACTACCGATGGGCACACCTACGGTGATCTGCAGCTGATGGCGGGCGCAATCGACGCTTCCATCACGCCCAACAATGCCGACCCCGACAAGCAGTACGCCGATGACATCGAGTTTGATGTGCTCTATCCCGACCCGGAGCTGAGCTTCAAGACCAAGATGGCCGACATCCCGCTGGTCATTCAGGAAAAGATCTTCGGCAACCAGATCGATGACAACGGCGTTCTGATCCGCACGTCCACCGACAAGCCCCCGTACTACGCGGTCGGCTTCATGAGCGAGAAGTCCAACGGCAAGTTCCGCTACGTCTGGCTCTATAAGGTGCGGGCGAAGCCTGTCACCGAGAATTACTCCACCAAGGCCGGTACGACCATTACCCGTCAGACCGGCGAGATCGAGTGGACGGCCATCAAGCGCACCCACGACAACCGCTATCAGGCCGTGGCCGACGAGGGCGAGAACGGCTTCACTGCCGAGAAGGGCGCGACCTTCCTGCAGTCCGTCTACGAGCCGACCATTACGCCGTCCAGCGAAAGCTAAGCCTGCGGGGCAGCCGCGAAGCACAATGCTCACGGCTGCCCCAATTTCATGAGGAGGATGAGTCATGATTACCTGTAAGCTCGGTGAAAAGACCTATCATATCGACTTTATTAGTGGTCGCGCACTCCGTGAGCTGGAGCCCGCAGCCAAGATGTACTCCCGCATTGTGGGCATCTCCAACGCCGCCATGAAGGGCGAGAATGTGACCGATGCCAGCTAGCTCAGCATCGCGGAAACCATGGACACCATGATCAAGTGGTTCTGCCTGGTGTTCGGCAACCAGTTCACCCCGGATGACCTGCTCGATCACTACCCGGTGGATCGCCTGATGCACGACATCGCCCTGACCCTGTTGGCTGTTCAGGCACAGACCACTGGCATTTTGAGCGAGTTCCCTACGAAGGCAGCGCAGGCGAAGAATCCGACGGAGACCCCGGCGACGAGCGCAACCTGACGCTGCCCGAGTTCATCTATGCCACCTACAACACCCTGCTGGAAAACGGCTGGAAGATGCAGGAGATCGACCAGATGGACATGGTCGGTTATCTGAAAATCCGGGCGTGGAAAGCAGGACGGGAACACAAAAAGAAAGAGCCGAAACCCGCCTTTATCGACGAGGTTTGGCCCAATCTCAAATGATCAGTTTGGGAAAAAGAGCGCCTTTAGGCTATCCTGCCGCTGATGCAGAATGCGAACGACAAGCACATCCTCTTCGCTGGACAGGTAGAAGATGCAGTAATTCTCGCAAACCAGATATCGGTATTCGGTGTGCACGGGAATCAAGGCATCCAGCGGTCTCCCACGACCGGGAAAATGTTCCAGAGACAGCACGCTCTTTTTGAGCTCAGCGATAATTCTCTGCGCGGCGCTCGGGTTGCACAGTTCATCACGAATGTAATCCCGAATGCTGATGAGGTCTTTTCTCGCCTCTTTGGAGACAACTACACGCGCCATGATCAGCCCTCCAGATCGGCGAAGGTCTCTTCAACCGTCAGCCCGCCTTCCTTGCGATAGGACTCAACGCCCTTGGAAAGCTCGGCCAGCAGCTTTACGGCGGCTTGCAGCTTTTCATATTCGACAAGGCTCTGGACGACGTATTTTCCGCGTCCATTTTTGGTGAGATAGACCGTTGCGCCATCATCACAGGAACGCAGCACCTCGCTGTAATTCTTCAAATCGGAGATCGGAACGATATTTGTCAAGTCAATCAACTCCTTCCACCTTTATTATACCCGAATCCACCGATAAATTCAACCCAATATTTTATGGCAGTTTTTATGGCTGCTTTTGCGTTTGAAAGGCAGGTGAGTCCTCATGAGCGAATCGCTCCGCGACCTTGTGGTATCGCTGTCACTGCAAACGGACAACTTCACCCGCAACATCCGTTCCGTCAATAAGCAGATCCAGGAAGCGGAGTCCTTCTTCAAACTCGCTTCCGCTGGCGTGGAGAACTTTGAGCAGACCACGCAGGGGCTGACCTCGCGCCTTTCCACGCTGCAGCAAAAGCTCACCCTTCAGCGGGAGGTCGTGGATCAATACAGCAAGGCGCTGGATGCCGCCCGTGATAAGCTGCAGGAATGCTATGACCGGCAGGGGGAGTACGCCAATCGCCTCGCTGCCGCGCAGCAGAACCAAGCACGGCTCAATCAGGAGCTTCAGGACGCCACCGAAGCCTATCGGGATTGCCGGGATCGTCTCGGCGAAACCGATCAGGCGACCATGGATGCCAATACCCGCATGGAACAGGCGCGGGAACGCTACAACGAAGCCACCGCTGAGGTCAAGAAGCTCTCCGGGCAATGCACTGCGCTGGAAAAGGCCACGCTCAACGCGGCGGATGCTGTGTCTACTGGCAACGCCAATCTGAACAAGGCTTCTGCGGCTGTGCGCCAGACGGAAGCGGATATCCAGAATACCAATCAGGCGCTGCGGCTGGCACAGACCAACTGGCAGGCTGCCAGTGATGCCATTGAGGAAGCGCATGCCGCGATTTCCAGCATCGGCAAGCAAATGCAGATTGCCGAGAACACCTTTAAGGCATCCACTGCCGGTATCAAGGACATGGAAAAGTCCGTGTCCGGGCTTTCACAGAAGCTGGGGATGCTCCAAAGCAAGCTCGCCCTGCAAAATACGGCTGTCCAAAGGTACGAGGATACTTTGGCTGCCGCCAAGGAACAGCTGCGAGCTGCGCAGGAAGCCAACGATCCTGACAGAATCAAAGAAGCCACAGTTGCCGTCGAGGATGCCGAAGTCGCGCTTTCCCGCGCAAGGCTGGAAGTGGCGCAAACCCGCGCTGAAATCGACGAGACCAATCGGAACCTGCGCACAGCGACTTCCGCGTGGACGGCTATGGGCGAAGCGTGCGAAAGCGCCGGAAAGCGGCTGGAATCCACCGGAAAGGCGGCCACTTCTATCGGGCGGACACTGACCACGGCAGTCAGCACACCCATCGCTGCGCTGGGCGCAGCCTCCATGAAGGCCAGCATTGACTTTGAGAGTTCCTTTGCCGGTGTTCGCAAGACGGTTGACGCGACGGAGGATGAGTTCGCTTCGCTGGCGTCATCCTCCAAGGAAATGTCCACGCAGATCGCCGCCTCGTCGGATGAGATCAACGCCGTCATGGCGACCGGCGGTCAGTTGGGCATTGCTAACGAGCACCTGCGGGACTTCACCCGCGTCATGATCGACCTGGGCAACAGCTGCGAAGACCTGAACGCCGATGAAGCCGCCGCGTCCATCGCCAAGTTTGCCAACGTCATGGGCACCGATCAGGCGCTATTCGAGAATATCGGCTCCACCATCGTGGATCTGGGCAACAACTTCGCCACGACGGAAAAGCCGATCATGGAGATGGCGCAGCGTCTTGCTGGCGCGGGCAAGCAGGTTGGCCTGACCGAAGCGCAGGTATTGGGCTTTGCGACGGCGCTCTCCTCCGTGGGTATCGAGGCCCAGAT
>CAZRLM010000041.1:0-8737 GCA_964600835.1 uncultured Oscillospiraceae bacterium | reverse complement strand
CTCGGCATTTTCCAAGGCGCTCATCAAAATGGAGGTCGCCTGTGCCACGGGCGGCGAAGCGCTGACGGACTTCGCCGGTGTGTGCGGCATGTCCGAGCAGCAGTTCAAGACGCTGTTTGAATCCGATCCCGCTGCGGCGTTTGAGGCGTTCATTGTCGGCCTTGCCAAGCTCGACGAGGAAGGCGAATCCGCCATCGCCGTGCTGGAGGAAATCGGCATCAAGGAAGTCCGTCTCCGTGACACCATGCTCCGCGCGGTCAATGCGACGGAGCTATTCTCTTCTGCGCAGGCGCTGGCCAATCAAGCATGGGAAGAAAACACCGCCCTGACCACGGAGGCCAATAAGCGCTACGCCACTACGGAGAGCAAGCTCATTAACCTGAAAAACAAGGCGATGCTCTTCGGGCAAGCGCTGGGCGACGATGTGTCCCCGATCATCCAGAAGCTGATCTCCGGCGCGGACGATCTGCTCGACAAGTCCCTTGCAATGGACAGCGCTCAGCGTCAGCAGATCATCAAGTGGGCTGCCATCGTTGCGGCTATTGGCCCCGCGATCCTCATCTATGGCAAGGTAACGAGTGGCCTTGGCACGATGGTCACAGGCTTTGGCAAGTTTGCTACCGCTGTCGGTAAGGCCGGAGGTGGCTTCGGCGGCTTTCTGAGCGTACTGGGAAAATCGCCCAGCGTCTGGCTTGCCGTGGCTGCGGGCGTTGTCGTGGGCGCGGTTGCCCTCGCAGACTTCGTCTCCGGGGCAAAGGCTGCCCGCGAAGCCCTCAAGGGCATGGAAGAAACGGCAAAATCGTGGAAGGAAACCGCCGCGGAGACCTTCTACAACCAGTCCGAGGGGCTGTCCTTCTTCGGCATGAGCGCGTCTGACTTCCAGTCCACAGTAAAGTCCTCGCAGGAATGGCTGGATGGCCTGATTGCCGTCTGGACGGACGGCGAAAAAGAAACCAATGACATCGTCACCTCCTGGACGGATTCCTTCAAAGCGCTGACCGCCTCCACCCGAACCGAGCTTCAAGAGCTGAAAGCCGTCGCGGACACAGCGGGTTATACCGGTGTTTCTGCGCAGATTCAGTCGGACATCGACGCGCTGGATGACATGGACGCGGAGATTACCCGACTGCTGAAGAAGCGGCAGAACGGCTATCTCACAGAGAATGAGAAAATCCGGCTTCAGGAGCTGATCGACGCCCGAGAAGCCATCGAAATCAAGTACAACCTGACGCCAGCGGATTCGGCGGCGGGGTTTGATACCATCACGCAGAAGATGGAAGCGGAGATTGCCCGCGCACAGGCGCGTGGCCTGACGGACGCGCCGGTTGAGGTGTATGAGAACGCTTTGGTCGCCTGCGCCGAAGGCATGGCCGCTGTCAACGCGGAAATCGACGCGCAGTACGACAAGGAGTACGCCCTCGTTCAGCTCATCGAGGACGAAGGTGAGCGCAAGGCCGCGCAGGGAGCGCTTGACGCGAAGTACCGAGCCGACCGTTTGGATGCCGCCCGCGAGTATGCATCCGCCATGGCCGGTGTGGTGATGCCCGTCTGGGAACAGGAAAACATCCAGCAGGCGGCAACGGATGTCGGGAATCTGACCCAAATGCTGCGCGAGTACAGCGCCTTGGACACTGAAGGCAAAAAGGGCATGCTGGGTGAGCTGAACGAGCTGACCGCTTCCATGGATGAGGATTCGCTGGTGGAATACATCGGCCTGCTGACGCAGATCCAGTCGTTGCTGGACAACGGCATGAGCGAAGCCGAGGTTCAGGCGATGTTCCCGGAGATTGACTTCTCCTCGGCGCTGGATCAGCTGGCGGCCATCCAGCAGTACCTGAATGAGAACAGCTGGGATCCCAACCTTTCCAGCGTACAGGACATGTTCGGCGAAGCCCTGCCGGACGAGATGATCACCCTGACCACCGACCTTGACATGACCGGAGCACAGGCGCGCTGGGACGAATTCGCCGCCAATCCCGGCGCGATCACCACAGACGCGATCATCTCCGGCATTACCGAAGAGGAAAACGCTGCCCGTCAGCAGATCAAGGTGGATGCGGTCATTGAGAAGTACATCGAAACGCCAGAAGGCGCGGACAAGAGTACGCTGTCTTCCGAGGGTTTAATTGCCTATGTGGCCACCTACGCCGAAGCCACAACCGGCGTTGACACGTCTGCGCTCAATCCCCAGAATGTGACCGCCATCGTTTCGGCCTATCAGGAGCTGGCAGCTGGCGTGGACATTTCCACCCTGAAGCCGGATGAGATCGTCGCCTATGTCCGGAAGTATCTGGAAAAAGAAAACATCGACATGACCGGGCTGACCCCGGAGGTGCTGACGGCCACCGTCATGGCCTATGAGGAAGCATCCGGCGGAGCGACCACAAAGGCGCTCACCCCGGACGATATTACCGCCACCGTGGTCAAATACCTCGAAGCGGAGGGCGTGGACATCTCCGCACTGTCTCCCGGGCAGATCGAGGCCATCGTCACTTCCTTCGCGGAGGCGACAGGCTGTGACAAATCCCAGCTGCTGACCTCCTTCACCGCCTACGTCACCGAGTACAAAAACGCGGAAGGCGTGTCGCTGCCGACCATCGAGGCGAAAGTGGGTCTGACCGGCTATGACACCCTCGCTTACCGCAAGTTTATCGCCATGAACCCGGTCGAGGTGGCGGGCGTTGTTCGCATCGGTGAAATCTATGATAATCCCACGGATGCCGCTACGGATACCGATGTGAAGTTCTACGACCGAAAGGGCATCGAAATCCCCGTGTTCGCTGTGCCGCAGGAGGCGCTGACCGCTGATACGGTGGCCGTGCTCAGCGAGGACGGCACGCTGCATGTGCTGATTACCCCGGAGATTACCGGCACCGAGGAAGCCATCGCCGAAATGCGCACGGCGGTTGATGAGGTGGATCAGTTGGGCGTGACCATGGCTGGCAAGGCCATCGGCCTCCTGCCTGCGACACTGATGGACTATGTCGATTCCGCCCTTGAGCGCATCGAGACTTACAAGAATCCCAGATTCCTCGATTTTGCCTGGCTGACTGATCTCATTGATTCCACGGCTCGGCTGGAAACGCTTGATTTCAGCATGCAGTCTGACTTCAATGCAGAGAACATCGCGGAACTCAGCACCTATGTAGGCGAGGTGGTTGCCGCCATCCAAAACGGCGAACAGGTCAGTGAGGAGGACATCACCAACCTGCAAAGCATTCTGACGCTGATCTCTGAATTGGATACGCTGGGCATTGGCGAAAATGTTACGCAGGGCATCGCGCAGGGCATGACGGACGCGGGCTGGGATACGGACGCAGAAACCGTGGTGACCAATCTTGAAACTGCCATCAACACGGCGCTGGACGCCCATTCTCCGGCACAGCGCATGGTGCCCATCGGCGAAAATGTCGCAGCCGGTATCGGGCAGGGCGCATCTGAGTATGACTACGCCACGGATGCCGCCGCCATTGTGAGCGCCATGGAGGGCGCGATCAGCACAGCCTTTGCCGGTGACGGTGAAAGCAGCGGCGCACAGAGCATTGGCGCTGCCGTTGGCACACAGCTTGGCGCAGGTCTTGGCAGCTTCGACTTTGCATCCAGCGCCGCGCTGGCACAGAGCAACCTGACCACCGCCATTGGCGCTGTGGTGACGGCCTCCACGCTGACCGACTACGGCCTGACAACCATGGGTGGTCTGGCAAATGCGCTCTCCGGGTACAGCTTCTCCGGTACAGGAAGCGCCATATCGACCAATGTACGAACGGCTGTATCTTCCAACTTGACTTCTTCCACGCTGCGCTCTGTGGGCGTGAATGCTATGAATGGTCTGAAAGCGGGTATCAACGCAGGCAAGTCCGGCGTGATCAGCGCCATGCGCTCCGCCGCCCGTGCTGCTGTGTCTGCCGCGAAATCCGCGCTCAAAATCGCCAGTCCCTCCGGTGTATTCCGCGACGAGGTCGGTGCAATGACCATGAAGGGCTTTGGTGAGGGTGTTTTGGAGGAAACCGAGGCGCAGGCCAAGACGCTCAAAAACGCTATGCGTTACCTGACCGATTCCGCGCAGGAAGGCTCCATCGTTGCCGCCAACAGCGACAACCGTCGAACCTACAACCAGCAGAGCAGCGTAAACCTCACAGGGAACACCTTCTATGTCCGCGATGAGCAGGATATCCGCTCTCTGGCCGTAGAGATCGCCACGCTGACGCGCCGCCAGCAGCGCGGAAAAGGAATGCGGATGGCATAACACTCTTTTACATGGAGGTGATGACAATGAACGACTGGTTCTCATGGAATGGTGTGCGCTGCACGGAATTCGGTATTCATGTGTCAGAGCAGCCGCCTATCACGCTTCCATCTGAGCGGGCAACCTTTACGAATGTGCCTGGTAGGTCAGGCAGTCTGACTACGCTGGAAGGCGATGAGGTGTACGACGATCTGCTGCTGACGGCGACCTGCTTCATCTCCGATCCCTCCCGCATCCCGGAAATCGCCGCGTGGCTTCGCGGCAGCGGGACGGTCACCTTCGCCAACCGGCAGGGTGGTTTTTATCATGCCCGGATTGTCAATCAGATCAGCTTTGAAAAGATTCTGCGAGGGAATCCACACTGCTCCTTTGCGGTTAACTTCCGCTGTCAACCTTTTTGGTATATAGCAGATGTGCAGCCCATCACGCTCACGGCTTCCGGGACATTCATTACCAATCCGTGCAGCGTTTCTTCAGAACCGGTGATTACGGTATATGGAAATGGTGAAGTGACGCTCATGGTGGGCATGACCATTGTGGAGCTGGAAGTTTCCGGCAGCATCACTCTTGATACGCCGCTCATGGAAGCGTATTCCGGCAGCACATCCATGAACAGCGCCATGAGCGGCGACTTTCCGGTATTGCTGCCGGGACAAAACGTCATTAGCTGGACGGGCAACGTGAGCAAGGCGGAAATCCAGCCCAACTGGCGCACTCTGTAAAGAGGTGAGGTGCAGTGATTTGCGTATATGGTTCGGATTGTAATAACACAATTATTTCTTTGAAGCCCAAATGAAATTTTCTTTACCCGCTCCAACCTCAAAGTGATACTTGCCGATGCCAAGGTTAATCCCGGAGAAGTGATCTTCGCCCGCGGTGAGAATGACTTTATTACCATCTCCCGTAACCATATAAGGTTGCTTGTTCAAAGCAGTAGGCGCGTACAAGAGTGCGTCTACACCGTCAAGAAACCATTGTGGAGCCTGACCATTGTAGCGGCTGATCTCGGCTGCAGTTTTGGATTTGTGCTGAACACCCTGAGTTTGACCGTAGCCAACTGCTATAACGCCATTGATGCGTGCATCAGCAGCATTCAGGTGCTTCTGAGCGCCCTTTCCGCTGAACATACCGCCAACCCACCATGTGTTCAGGCCCAGCGTCTGGGCATAAAGCATGACATCTGCGCCGCAATAGCCGAGCTTTTCATCCAAACGCTCGTCCTCCCTTCCAGCAAGGATGATATAGCTATGGACGCTCCTTGACAAGAGCAGATTGGCAAAACCCATCACGCCATCGGCATTCCCTGTAACCAACTTCATATTCAGGCCATGCGCAGCATTGTTTTGAGCAATTCGCGCGTTCAACAGTTCAACGACTCCGCCAGGAATAGGCTTGTCTGTATACTTGCGAACCATGTGCCTTTGCTTGATAGCTTCCTTGATTGTCATAACAGACTCCTCTTTTCATTCCGATGCGATCATGGCATCGTTTATTCTCTGGATCAACCGAATGAACTGCATCGTATCCTCTTTGCCGATGCGGGAGACAATTTCTCCCATGCGCGCGTTGGCCGCCGCATCTTTCTCTTGAAGCATCGAGGCTCCAAATGGCGTTATGGAAACGATGAGATTTCTTCTGTTGGACGGGTCGATATTTCGGACAATCAGTCCGCGCTTTTCCAATGTGGAAAGCATCTGAGAAACAGCTGCTTTGCTGATGGAAAGGTATTCCCGAACTTCAGATAAACTGACGTTTTCGGAATTTAAAACCATTTTCATCAGCACATATTCGGGTATGTTGAGTTCCTGCTGGCTTGCTTTGCCCGACTTGCCAAACTCTGAACCCAGCAGACTCTTCAGTACAAATAGCGCGTGAAGAAATTCTGCGTTGGAGAGTTCTTCCATATGTTGACACCTCTATAATTCATGAATTGACAGTTAAGACATTAACTATTATAGCAATAAGCAAGAAAATGCGCAAGAACAAAATTTGAATTTCATCCACACAAACGGAGGTGAGTTCCAGTGATCTGCGTATATGAATCAGACTGTACCGATTTTTCCAACAACGGCCTCGGCCCCGTCATGCCGCAGTCCTGCACCGTAACGGAAACCCTGAACGGCGAATGGGAGCTGAGGCTTGTTCATCCCATCGACACGGACGGCAGGTGGATGCGGCTTGTCGAAGGGCGAATCCTCCGAGCACCCGTGCCCGCCGCCATGACCCCGCAGGTGAATCTGGTCACGCAGCAGTACCAAACGGCCACCTACGACATCCTGATCTACAAGGTATCCACCAGCCGAGACCCGCTGCGTCTTCGCTCCGGCACAGGCACAAAATACAAGATTCTCGGCAAGTACAAGAAGGGCACCGAGATCATCGTGCTGAACAAGACCACTTCCTCGTGGTACGAGGTCACCTGCCCGGACGGCAAGCACGGCTACATGGCCAGCGAATACCTGACGTATGTGCGCACGGATACCGGCACGAAGCAGGAAAATGTGGGATTCCGCAACCAGACTATCGAGGCCCGTCAGCTGCGCGACCAGCCCTTCCGCATCTACCGAGTCGTGCCGGAACTGGATAAGGTGACGGTCTATGCCCGGCATGTGTTCTATGATCTGCTCGACAACATGATCAAAAAGATTGAGCCATCGGCCACCGCTGTGGGTGCGTCGGTGGCTCAATCCATTGCGTCGGGCTGCCTGTCGGAGCATGACTTTACATTCTATTCCGACCTAACCTCCACGGCGGAGGAAGTGTGCTTTGAAAATGTCAACCCTGTGGAAGCGCTGCTGGGCGAAGGTGGTCTGGTCGAAAAGTACGGCGCTGAACTGGCCCGTGACTGGTTCGACGTTTTTCTCGTGGGGCGCGTGGGCGTGGATTCCGACGTACAGATCCGGGAACGTAAGAACCTGACTGGTATCTCCTACGACGTGGATGAGACGGACGTAGTCACGCGCATCATGCCCACCGGCGAGGACGCGGACGGCAACATTCTGTATCTGCCGGAATTGTACGTTGATTCTCCAAACATCGGCGCATACACGCACCCGAAATGGATTCATCTGCCGGTATCCGAAGCCAAGGAAGTGGCGGAGGGTGATGATTATAAATCCCTGACCTCATGCTATCAGGACATGCGCACGGCAGCGCAGGCCGAATATGAAAAGGGCTGCGACCTGCCCACGGTCACGCTCAAGGTGGATTTTGTGAACTGCGCGGACACCGAGGAATACCGGCAATACGGCTTCCTCCAGAACATCTACCTCGGCGACAGCGTGCGGGTTGTCGCCCGGCGCATCGGCGTGGAGGTGTCCATGCGCATGACGCAGTACACCTACGACTGCCTGACGCACAAATACACCTCTGTCACCCTCGGCACCGTGGCAGATACATTGGAGGGCAGCATGGTATCCGCGCGGCAGTTGGCCAGCGGCTCCATTACCGGCGCGAAGCTGGCGCTCAATTCCGTGGGCACGGGTCAACTCCAAAACGGCTCCGTGGGCAGTCTGCAAATCAAAAACGCCGCCATTGGCTCCGCGCACATACAGGACGCCAGTATCACCCGCGCCCATATCGCCGAGGCGCTCATTGACGTGCTCAATGTCAATGCCCTCACGGCAGTCACGGCGAAGATCAAGGAACTGGCGGCGGGCAGCATTACGGCAGATGAACTCTATACCTCCATCGCCATGATTGCCACGGCGCAGTTGACCACTGCCAACATCGTCAATGCAAACATTGATTGGGCGCAGATCGAAAACCTCGCGGCGGAGATTGCGACGATCTCCAAAGCGCAGATCACGACCGCCAACATCAGTGAAGCGAACATCGATTGGGCTGCGATCACCACGCTTTCGGCGGCGGTCGCCTCCATGGTCAAGGCCGACATCGGCACGGCAGATATTGATTGGGCGCACATCAAAGACCTCGCCACCGACACCGCCATCATCACGCAGGGCGTGGGCGGCGAGCTGTACATTGCCAAGCTGGCGGTTACGGAAGCCAACCTCGTCAGCCTGACGGTCGGTGAATTGGTGGTCAAGGGCGCGGATGGGCATTTCTATTCCGTTTCCGTGAATGCGGAAGGCAATATTACCACGACGCTCAAGCAGGTATCCAATGATGATGTGGCTGACCTGTCGATTCATGGTACGCAGAAGCTGATCGAGGGTTCCATTACGGCACAAACGCTGAACGTTCAGAACATCTTTGGCGACAACGCGGTCATCAAGAGCATGATTGCCGCCAATCTGGATGTGGATACGCTCTTTGCTCGCGAAGCTACCATCAATGCCCTGAATGCCATGGACATCACGTCCAACACCTACCTTCGGCTGATGGTGGATGGAAAAGCGAATCAAACCGATGTGGATGCGCTGAGTGAGCGCATGAGTGCGGCAGAGCTGAAAATCACCGAGGATGCCATCATCCAGACCGTGACGGGCAGCCAGAAATATCAGGATGATCTCGCGTCGATCTCCGTGA
>CAZRLM010000040.1:0-19202 GCA_964600835.1 uncultured Oscillospiraceae bacterium | reverse complement strand
ATGGACGAAATGCGCGGCAACGGCGGTTCGGTGCGCATCAACGAGATGGAGGAGCTGTTGGGCATCCCGGTGGTGCCGATCTCCGCCGCGAAGAACGAGGGCGTGAACGAGCTGATCGACCACGCGCTGCACGTCGCCCAGTATCAGGAGAAGCCCGCCGTCGCCGATTTCTGCGACAAGAACGACCATGGCGGCGCGGTGCACCGCTGCCTGCACGGCATTATGCATCTGATTGAGGATCACGCCCAGGCCGCCGGCATCCCCGTGCGCTTTGCCGCGACCAAGGTGGTCGAGGGCGACGAGGCAGTTTTGACGCGGCTGTCGCTGTCCCAGAACGAGAAGGATATGATCGAGCACATCATCAGCCAGATGGAGGAGGAGCGCGGCCTCGACCGCGCCGCCGCCATCGCGGATATGCGCTTCGAGTTCATTCACCGGGTGGTTGCACAGACGGTGGTCAAGCCGCAGGAGAGCCGCGAGCACGCCCGGAGCCGGCAGCTGGATCGCGTCCTGACCGGCAAGTACACGGCCATCCCGGCGTTCATCCTGATTATGGGGCTGGTGTTCTTCCTCACCTTCCATGTGATCGGCGCTTTCCTGCAAGAGGCCGCCGCTGCCGGCATCGACTGGCTGACCGCCGCGGTGGACGGCGCGTTGACGGCCTGGGGTGTGGACAGCGTGATTCATTCCCTGGTGATCGACGGTGTGTTCAACGGCGTGGGCAGCGTGATCAGCTTCCTGCCGATCATCGTGACGCTGTTCTTCTTCCTTTCGCTCTTAGAGGACACCGGCTACATGGCCCGCGTGGCCTTTGTAATGGACAAGCTGCTGCGCAAGATCGGCCTGTCGGGCCGAAGCATCGTGCCGATGCTGGTCGGCTTCGGCTGTACGGTGCCGGGCGTAATGGCCAGCCGTACCATGCCCTCCGAGCGCGACCGCAAAATGACCATCCTCCTGACCCCGTTCATGAGCTGCTCGGCCAAGCTGCCGATCTACGCGTTCCTGTCCGCGGCGTTTTTCCCGCAGTGCGCGGCGCTGGTGATGATCGGCCTGTACCTGTTAGGCATCGTGATGGGCATCATCACCGCGCTGGCCTTCAAGCGGACGATTTTCAAGGGCGAGGCCGTCCCCTTTGTGATGGAGCTGCCCAACTACCGCCTCCCCGGCGCGAAGAACGTGGCGCAGCTGCTGTGGGAGAAGTCGAAGGACTTCCTCCAGCGCGCGTTTACCGTCATCTTCATCGCGACCATCATCATCTGGTTCCTGCAAAACTTTGACCTGCGCCTGCGCATGGTGGACGATCAGCAATCCAGCATCCTGGCGATGCTCTCCGGGCTGATCGCGCCGATCTTCAGCCCGCTGGGCTTTGGGGACTGGCGCGTATGCACCGCGCTGATTGCGGGCTTCATGGCCAAGGAGAGCGTCGTCTCCACGCTGAACGTGCTCATCGGCGACAGCGCTGCGGTGGCGGCGCTGTTCGGGCCGGTCAGCGGATTGTCCCTGCTGGTGTTCTGCCTGCTGTACACCCCCTGCGTCGCCGCGATTGCCGCCGTCAAGCGGGAGCTGGGCACGCGCTGGGCCGCCTATGTGGTGATCGGCCAGTGCGCCGTCGCCTGGGTCTGCGCGTTCCTCGTGCGGCTGATCGGCCTGGCGTTCGGCCTCTAATCGGGCAGGCGAAACGCCGCCCGGCACAATAGTGCCTCGCCGCGAAACGGTTTCAGGCCATACAAAACCCCCGCAGACTTGACGGTCTGCGGGGGTTTTTCATGCGGCGGTGGAAAGCCTTCCGCGTTATTCTTCCTCAGCCGGAACCAGGTCGGCCACCTCATCGGAATAAGTGATGACGGCGGCAGCCTTCCAGGCTTCCAGCGTCGCGCTGTACAGCTCGTCCTGCTTCTCCTCAAGGAGAACCTCGCGCAGGGCTTCCTTCAGCTCGTCGGTCAGCGCCACGGGGCCGGCCGGCACGTCGCGCGTATACTGCACAATGTGCACGCCATAGCTGCCCACCACCGGCTCGGCGATGTCGCCCACATGATCCACCGAGAACGCCGCGCTCACAAAGGCGGGATCCCAGATAATGCTGTCCATGTGCACGCTGTATCCGTCGGTCTTGTTCGGCTCCTGCTCCATGCCCGGATCGGCGCCGTACTCGGCCACCAGATCGGCAAAGGCCGCGCCGTCCGCCAGCTTCTGGTTGATCTCGTCAATGGTGGGCTGCACGGACGCAATGATCGCCTGATACGCCGCGTCCACCTGCTCCCGGGTCACCGGCTCCTCGGTCGGAGCGACGGTCGCCTCGGGATCGGCGGTTTCGTCAGCCGCGGGGGCTTCGGTCACCTCGGCCGCGTTCTCCGCTTCCTCCTCCTGCTCCTCCAGCTTGGCGTTGAGCGTCTGATACGCGTCCAGCAGCTCGTCGTCCACCGTCAGCAGGATATGGGTGATACCCCGGTAGCCTTCCGGCACATAATACGCCTGCTCGCCGTAGTACTGCGTCATGTACTCGTAGGTCGCCACATCGTCCTTGTAGGAAGCCTCGTCCGCCTTGACGTGCTCGTCAAAGCTGGCCTGCACTTCCTCGTCGGTGACGGTCGCGTCCTTGACCATTTCCTCTTCCACGCGTTCAAGCGTGGCAGAGTAAATCGCTTCCTCCAGCATGGTCGCCTCGGTGTACCCGGCGGACTCCAGCGTGGCCAGGATGCTCACCCGCGCCTCCGCCTTTTCCTCGTCGGTCGCGTCCTCGGACAGGCCGCCGTAGTAGGCGACATACTGATCGACGATTTCGTTCCAGCTGTCGGCGTTCTCCGCCTTCATCTGCGCCAGCTCCTCGTCGGTGAACTGGTCGAAGCCCAGCTCCTTGGCCTTCTGCTCCATCAGCGACAGCTGCACCGCATACGTCAGCGCGATCTGCTGCACCTGGCTGACAAACGCCGCGTCGGTCACATCGTAGCCGTACTGGCTGAAGCGGTTGGTCAGGTTCGCGGTGATGTTGTCAAAGGTCTCCCGGAGGATCGGCTCGCTGTTGACGGTCGCCAGCACGTCCGTCGGATTCTTTTCCGGCTCCGCCGTCGCTTCCGCGCCCTCGTTGGTGTTTTCCTCAACCGCCGGTGTCTCCGCAGGCTCCGCCTCGGCGAAGGCGGACAGCGCGGGGGCTGCGCACAGCACAAGGGCCAGCAGCAGTGCCGCAAAACGCGTGATCTTATTCATGACAGGCTTCCTTTCTTGCGCCCGCGTTCTTCGCAGGCTCTTTGTCATTATGGCACGGATTCTGCCCGCGCGCAACCTTTCACGCATAAAAGTTACAGACCGTTCACAATTTGCGCGCCGTTCCTCCCAAATCCTTTATCACCTGGGCGCAGCGCGCCAGCGCCTCGGCCGCTTCGCCCGCCGCCTGACCGGCAATCCACAGCCGAACCGTCTCGCCCCGTTCGGACAGGCAGTCGTAGAGCGCGTCCGCGTTCATGCCATAGTAATCGGGCAGCGCCAGCAACGCTTTCAGGCGCAGATGCACATCGCGCGCGTCGCAGCACGCCGATGCGTCAAGCAGGATGGTATGCATGGTCGTCCCCTTCCGTCAGTTGCAGCTGACAGCGCCGGCCGCCGCGTCCATCGTGACCACCGCGCCGGACTTCAAAATTTTCATCGCGTTCTGCGCGCCGATGATCACGGGAATATCCAAACTCATGCCCGCGATGACGCCCTGCCCTTCCGGGTCGGGATCCTCCAGGATCAGTCCCGCCGCCTTGCGCACCAGCGGCAGCATATCCCTGGTGGTCTGCCGCGCGACCAGAATCATGCCGGGATGGAAGTCCTCCGTCATGCTGCCGGAGCCGTCGTCCACATAGAGCGGCGCGGTGACTCTGCCGCCGCCCACGCCGACGCCGCGCGTCAGCATATGGCCGACGACGTGCACCTTCATCAGGTTTGTCGTGCCGGAGATGCCCAGCGGCACGCCCGCCGTCAGCACGACCAGCTCGCCGTCATGAATCAGATGGCTGCGAACCGCCGCCTCGACCGCGTGGTCGAACAGCTCGTCCGTGCTCTGCTCCTCGGCGATCAGCAGCGGCGTGGTGCCCCAGCTCAGGTTCAGCTGGCGATAGACCGTTTCGGAGGTGGTGCAGCTGACGATGGGGCAGTCCGGCCGGTAGCGGGCGATCATCCGCGCGGTGCCGCCGCCCTTGGTCACGGTGATGATGGCGCTGGCCTTCAAATCGTGCGCGGAGGTCACCGTTGCGTGGCTGATCGCGGCGGTAATGTCCGACTTGGTGTTGTAGCTGGCGGTGGCGAAGCGGTTGACGTAGTTGATATTTGCCTCGGCCTTCAATGCGATGCGCGCCATGGTCTGCACCGCCTCGATGGGGTACGCGCCCGCGGCAGTCTCGCCGGAGAGCATGATGGCGCTGGTGCCGTCGTAAATCGCGTTGGCCACGTCGGTCGCCTCCGCGCGGGTCGGGCGCGGGTTCTTCATCATGGAGTCCAGCATCTGCGTCGCGGTGATGACCGGCTTGCCCGCCAGAACGCACTCCTTGATGATGCGCTTTTGCAGCCCCGGCACGTCCTCCAGCGGAATCTCGACGCCCATGTCGCCCCGGGCGACCATAATGCCGTCCGCCACGCGGAGGATTTCCTCCAGGTTCTCCACGCCCTCCATGTTCTCGATCTTGGCGATGATGGAAATGCTGTCGCAGTTCCGCTCGGCCATGATATGGCGGATGGCCATGATGTCCTCCGCGCTGCGGGTAAACGAAGCCGCGATGAACTCGAAGCCGTTGTCGATCGCAAAGAGAATGTCCTCCCGATCTTTCGGGCTGATGAAGGGCATCGACAGATGCGCGCCGGGGATGTTCACGCCCTTGCGGTTGGAAATCACGCCCGCGTTGAGCACCTTGCAGCACACCTCGGCGTCCGTGACGTGCTCGACCGTCATGGCGACCAGGCCGTCGTCGATCAGGATGGTGCTGCCAGGCGCGACGTCCCGCGGGAGATTCTTATAGGTGACGGAGACGCGCGTCTCGTCGCCGGGCACCTCCTCCGTGGTCAGCGTGAACAGCTGCCCGGGCTGCAGCGTCACCGGCGGATTGACGAACGTGCCGATGCGGATCTCCGGCCCCTTCGTGTCCAGCATGGTGGCAATCGGCAGCCCCAGCTCCTGCCGGAGACGGCAGACCTCGCGGTATCGCTTCAAATGGTTCTCGTGCGTATCGTGGGAAAAATTGAACCGGGCCACATCCATGCCCGCCAGCATCAGCGGCTTGACCAAATCCTTCTCAAACAGATTCGGCCCCAGCGTGCATACAATCTTTGTTTTTCTTCTTTCGCCCATCCCATCAACCTCTTTCATTCGGCTTTTCTGCCTCTGGTTTTATCATACATCATTTTCTTCCAAAAGAAAAGACCGAAATGCAGGGGGAAAGCCCCGGTTACAGCGTGGCCCGCGGCCTGCGGCAGAATCGGCAGGCGACGGAGAGGGCGAGGAGAAGCGCAGCGGGAAGCGGGTAGTAGGGCAGCCCGGTGACGACGTAGAGGAGCATGAGCGCGAGGCCGTAGAGCATATAGCGCTCTGCCTTTTCCGGAACGAGAGCGCGGCGCGACAGAGCGCGGAGCGCGTCGGAAAAGCGGCTGCGGCGGCGGCGCTTTCCGAGGGCCACGAGCTGCGCGTCCGTCGCGGGACAGGCGCGACCGGCCAGCGTCAGCAGCGCTTCCCGGCGAATCAGCCGCACGGGGACGAGGCCGTCCTCGCCCGCGGCCTCCGCCCTGGCGCTCACGCGGCCCGTCACGCACAGCACGCCGCGCGCGGCCTCCTGCCGCCTGCACGCCCGCTGGCAGGCCACGACGTCCATCACGCCCGCCTCCACCGTCTCCGGCGTCGGCAGACAGCGCACCAGCACCACGTCAGGCCCGCTTTGGCAGAGCATCCCGTCCTCCGTCACCCGAAGCATGGTCAGCGGATACTTTTCGCCCAGCAGCAGCGCCGCCTGAAAGTGCGCCTGACGCGGCGGCGCAAGCAGCATTTCCTCCAGCAGCAGCTCTCCGCCCAGGCGGCGGCGGAGCGCGGCTTCCCGACTGGTCAGCGTCCGGCGGCGGTACTCCGTCACCGCGCGGCAGAGCAGCACGCCCAGCGCGATCCCGGCCAGCAGCGCCGGTACCGTCGCGCCCCAGAGCCACACAAACCACAAAACGCCCGCCACGAGCAGCGCGGCGCGGCTCCCCGCCCCGTCGATCAGCGAGCGCAGCCTGTGCTGATGCAAATAGTCCTCCATGCGCGTTTTCCTCCCGCCCGGCACGAAATTTCCCCTTTATTGTTTGCCGAAAATCGTTTATAATATCCGTGTACAAGCGACGCATGGGAGGCTCCACAGTGGCAAAGGAACGCATTGGCCTGATGGGCGGCACCTTCAACCCCATCCATTCCGGACATATCGCCATGGCAAAGGCCGCGCTTACCGCGCAGAAGCTCGACGAGGTGCTGGTCATTCCCAGCGGCAACCCGCCCCACAAGCACGATATTGCCCCCGCCGAGGATCGCTGGCGGATGGTCTGCGCGGCGTGCGCGCAGGAGCCTTCCCTCACCCCGTCCCGCATTGAGCTGGACAGGCAGGGCGTGATCTACTCCGTCGACACCCTCGAAATGCTGCGCGCCCAGCGGCCCAAGGCGGAGCTGTTTTTCATCATCGGCGCGGACACGCTGATGGAGCTGCACGCCTGGCGGGAAAGCGAGCGCGTGCTGTCGCTGTGCACGTTCCTCATCTGCCCCCGGTCATGGAGCTACACACCCGATCAGCTGATGCAGGAGCGCAAGCGCCTCACCGCGCTGGGCGGACGGTTCGTCACCCTCGCTACGGACGTGGTCAACGTCTCCTCCACGCAGGTGCGGCAGGCGCTGCAAGCGGGCGAGCCGACGCCGCTGCTCCCCGTCCCCGTCCGGGAGTACTGCTCGCTGACCGGCCTGTACGGGATGCCGCCGCGCTTTCCGCAATCGCAGGACTGGCTTCAAAAGCTGTTCGCCGCGCTGTCCGTCAAGCGGTTCGCCCACTCGCTGGCGGTGGCCTACACCGCGCGACGTCTGGCGCGGGTGCACGGGCTTGACCAGCATCAGGCGGAGACGGCGGGCCTCCTTCACGACTGCGCCAAGTGTATGCCGCTTTCGCAGATGCGCGGCCTGTCCGAGCTGCACAACCTGACAGACGACCCGGAGGTGCTCGCCGAGGGGCGGCTCCAGCATTCGCTGGTGGGCGCGTACCTGGCTGCGACGGAGTACGGCGTGACCGACCCGGAGGTGCTGCGCGCCATTGCCTCGCACACCACCGGCAAGCCCGGAATGTCCCGGCTGGAAATGCTGATTTACCTGGCGGACAAGATCGAGACGACGCGGGAGAGCTATCCCGTGCTGGAAAAGGTGCGAATGCTGTCCGAGCTGTCGTTGGAACGGGCGGCGCTCTGCTCCATGGAGGGCACGATCCGCTACCTGGGTCAAAAGGGCAAAACGCCCCATCCCACCACCGGCCAAACCGCCGCCTGGCTGAAAACGCTGCCCGAAGTCAACAATAAGCAATCAACAAAATAAGGAGAAAACACCATGCAGGATCAAGCCATTGTCCAAGCCCTCGCGCAGACCCTTTACGACCGCAAGGCGTGCGACATTGTCGCCCTGAACGTCTCGAAGCTGACCGTCCTGTGCGACTATATGCTCATCGCCTCCGGCCGCACCGCCCGGCAGGTCGCCGCGCTGTACGACGTGCTGGACGAGCGCGCCGCCGAGCTGGGGCTGGCGCTGCACCGCAGCGAGGGGCAAACCGAGAGCCGCTGGATTGTGCTGGACTACGGCCATTTGATGGTGCATCTGTTCCATCAGGAGGAGCGCGCATATTACAACCTGGAGCGGCTGTGGGAGGACGGCGACAACCGCGTTCCCCTGCCCTTCGACCAGACCGCCGAGACAACGGTTTGATCTGCCCTCGCGCGTGCATTTAGCGGCTTCGGCCGCTTTTTGCGTTGTGAAAAGTCTTTCCTAATAAAATTCTCATGGAATCCTTCTTTTCAGCCGTCTGGCGCTGTGATATAATGGAACGTGAGAAGTGATCGCTCAAACGCGCCGGCGCGGTTTTCACACGCCGGATCGTATCTTTTCGCGGCAATCGCTTGCGCCAATCCGACGGGTCTGTTAAGATGGACGCGTCGGCAAAAGGCCGAGAAGGAGTATCCATGAAGAAGAATCGCGTTGAACAGGAGCTGGAAAAGCTCAAGCGGGAGAACCGCAGGCTGAAAAAGGAAAACAAGACGATGAAGCGCCGCAGCGGCTTCCGGGCCGGGGCGATCGCCTTTGGCGTGACCGCCGCGCTGTTCGGCTCGATTTTCCCACTGTTCCGCATCGGCGATTTTGTGCTGTGCGGCGTGCTGGCGTCCCTGGTAGGCAAGGTGGTCAGCATCATGAGCACGGGGCTTGACCTGACCACCCACAACCGGCAGGACGAAAAGTCGCGTCCCGCCCCGGTGACGGAGCTGCCCCTGTCCGGCGACGAGGCCGCCGATGCGGTCATCGCCCGCGGCCAGGAGATGCTGCATCAAATTCGCGCCGAAAACGCGGCCATTCCCGACCCGACGCTGTCCAGCCAGATGGACGAATTGGAACGGCTCTGCGTCCAGATTTTTAAGACCGTGGCCGACAAGCCCGCCAAGGCGGGGCAGATTCGCAAGTTTATGAACTACTACCTGCCCACGACGCTGAAAATGCTTGCCAGCTACCGCACCATGTGCGACCGGGGCGTATCCGTCTCCGACCTGAACGAAACGCGCTCCACCACCATCCGCGGCATGGGCATGGTGCTCACCGCCTGCCAGAAGCAGCTGGATAACCTGTACAAGGACACCATGCTGGACGTGTCCACCGACATCGACGTTTTGGAGCAGATGCTCAAGCGCGACGGCTTCACCGATAGCGAAATGGGCGCGATGAGCACCGCCCGCACCGCCGCCGCCCAGCAGCTCCGCCAGCCCGGCGCGCAGCCGCTGCAAGGCGCGGCGCAGGAGAACGACGACGACTTCGTATCCTTTTACAGCCAGAAAAAACAGCAGTGACCAGAATAAAGGAGGCTTCCGTCATGACTGAATCCAACCACGCGACCCCCATGCTTTCCCTCACTCCCGAAGCGCCCCAGGCCCCGGAGGCGGTGCCCGCGGAGTCCATTCAGCAGCCCGTCGCCGCGCCCCAGCAGGCCGCCCCCCGGCTGGACGACAGCCAGCTCACCCCCGCCGAGCGCAAGGCCATTGAGGACTTTATCGGCAAGCTGGACGTGACCAATCCCGACCATGTGCTGCTCTTTGGCGCGGACGCGCAGAAGAAGATCGCCGATTTCTCCGACACCGCCCTGGACGCGGTGAAGAACCAGGAAACGGGCGAGGTCGGCGATATGCTGGTCAACCTGGTGGCGGAGCTGAAGGGCTTCGAGGAGGACGCGGAGGAGCCGAAGGGCCTGCGCAAGCTGTTCTCCAAGGCGGGCGATCAGGTGGAGCGCATGAAGGCGCGCTACTCGAAGGTCAGCGTCAACGTGGAGAGCATTGCGGACTCGCTGGAGGGCTATCAGACGCAGCTGCTCAAGGATGTCGCGATGTTCGACCGCCTTTACGACCAGAACAGCGATTATTTCCGTCAGCTGACGCTGTACATTATCGCCGGTGACGAGAAGCTGGCCCGGGTGCGCGAGGGCGAACTGAAGGAGCTGCTGGCCGCGGCGGAGAAGTCCGGCGACGCGATGGACGCTCAGAAGGCCAACGATCTGGCCGCGCAGTGCGACCGGTTCGAGAAAAAGCTGCACGATTTGAAGCTCACCCGGCAGGTGTCCATGCAGATGGCCCCTCAAATCCGCCTGCTGCAAAACAACGACAGCCTGCTGGTGGAGCGTATTCAGTCCACGCTGTCCAACACGCTGCCGCTGTGGAAGAGTCAAATGGTGCTGGCGCTGGGTCTGCATCACAGCCAGCAGGCGCTCAAGGCGCAGACCGCCGTTACGGACATGACCAACGAGCTGCTCCGCAAGAACGCCGCGGCGCTCAAGATAGGCACCGTCGAGACGGCGAAGGAGGCCGAGCGCGGCATTATCGACATCGAGACGCTGGTTGAAACGAACCAGAGCCTCATCGACACCATCAACGAGGTCATGGCCATCCAGCAGGACGGCCGCGCCAAGCGTATTGAGGCCGAGCGCACCCTCTATCAGATGGAAGCCGATCTCAAGCAGAAGCTGCTCCAAACGAACCTGTAAGGAGAACGTTCCGCCTACGGCGGCCAGAGGAGGCGCTGCCTCCTCTGGACTCCTCCGCCAAAGGGCTTGCGCCCTCTGGACTCCCGTTTTGCGATGCGTGGGGTGCTCGCTGGCGGAGTTGTGCGCGCTTGGAGCGTAAGGAGATGTGTATGAAAGAAACCCTATCGAACGTGCTTTGCGTCGCGCTGGCGGTGGTGCTGGTCGTGGGCGCAATCCTCCTGGGCGCGGTACGCGGCTGGTCGGGCGAGCGGGAGGCGGCGCTTCATTCCGTCAGCGAGGGCGGCGAGCTGTCCGAGCTGCTGGAGAATCGCGCGATGGATGCGGCGAATCTGTACGTCGTCGCCGCCCGTCATCTGCCGGCCACGGACGAAACGCTCGCGGCCCTGGCGCGCTGCCGCGACACGCTGATGGACGAGCGCGCCGACGGCCAGTCGCTGGCGCTGGCAGACGCGGCGCTGACCGACGCGGCTTTGGCGCTGGCGGAAAAACTGCCCGCGCTGGACAGCGTCCGCCAAAGCGCCCGCGATCAGGCGTACATCAGCACGCTGACCCGCACACTAAGCGAGGCCACCAACCTGAGGCGCTCCTACGCGGCCATTGTCGAGGATTTCAACACCCGCCTGAACCGCTCTCTGACCGGAAAGCTCGCCATGCTCCTGGGGGTCAAGCCCCTGGCTGCGCAGTAAAGGAGGCCGCGCGATGAAACGTTTGACCGTGCTGTTGCTTCTGGCCTGCCTGCTGACGCTGCTGTGCGCGCCCGCGCTGGCCGAGCCGCGCTATCCCGAGAACGGCGGCGTGGTGACCGACGCGGCGGTGGTGCTCAGCGCCTCCACCGTGGAGGATCTGCGCGCCTTTTCCGATCGGCTCAACGAGAAAGCGGAAATGCCCCTGCGCGTCGTGACCGTCGACTTTCTGGACGGCGCGTCCCTGGCCGACTACGGCGAGGCGCTGCGCGACCGCTGGGACATGGACGACGAGGAGCTGCTGCTCCTGCTGTCCGTCGGCGAGGATCGCTTTGCCTTCTTCCCCGGAGAAGATGTCGAGCTGTCCTCCGCCGTGCTGGGCAAGCTGCTCAGCGCCTATCTGGAAGCGCCCTTCCTTCGTCAGGATTACGACGGCGCGATTCGCGCCCTGATGCCCGCCCTGTGCGACGAGGTCAACAAGGCGTACCGCTGCCAGGCGTCGACCGCCGGGCTGTTCGGCCAGGCGGAGAGCCGCCAAACGGCCTGGGCCGACCGGATTACGGAGGAAACGACCGCCGCGCCGTCGGTGCGGCAGGTGGTCACGGAGGAGGATCGCGCCACCGGCTTCAGCCTGGGCAAGGTGATTTTGACGGTACTGCTCCTGATGGTTATTTTCGGCAACGACAAAAAGCATCGCCGGAACGGCTGTGGGTGCGGCTGTATGCCCTTCAGCTCGCTGCTGGCAGGGCTGGGGCTGTGGAAGCTGTGGGGCCGTCGAAATTGACTGATGCTCCCGCGCATTTTTCCCGGCGGAAGGGATTTCCGCCGGGCGCTTTTTCGTTCTTATGGTTGGAGGGAGGCTTTTCTTCATGCGAATCATCGGCCTGACCGGCGGGATTGCCTGCGGCAAATCGACGGTGTCCGCCGCTTTGGCCGCGCTGGGCGCGCGCATTGTAGACGGCGACGCGCTCTCCCGCGAGCTGACCGCCCCCGGCGGCCCGGCGCTGCCCGCGATTCGCGCCGCCTTTGGCGACGGCGTGTTTCACTTAGGCGGCACGCTGAACCGCCGCGCCCTGGCGGAGGTGATCTTCCACGACGACGATGCGCGCCGCGCGCTGGACAACCTGATGCAGCCGATGCTGCGGCGGCTGATCGAAGCGCGCATCCGCGAGGCCCGCGAGGAAAGCTGTCCCGTCTGCGTGCTGGATATGCCCCTGCTCTACGAGGCGGGGCTGGACGCGCTATGCGACACGGTCTGGTGCGTTTCGCTGCCCCGTTCCATGCAGCTTGACCGGCTGATGGCGCGGGACGGGCTGAATCGCGAGCAGGCCGAGGCACGGCTGCGCAGCCAGCTTCCCCCCGAGGAAAAGGCGCGCCGCGCGCAAATCATCATTGACACATCCGGCTCCATCCAGTACACTAAGGAGAGGCTTCCGGCCCTTTACGAGCGGGAGCTGGCCCTTGCAAAAGCGGAGAGCCATTGAGGAGGTTCCATGCAACAGCCTGTTACCCCGCCGCGTCACCGGCGGTCTGACCGATACGCGCCCGATTCCTCCGGCGCCGCCACGCCGCCCTCCGCGGAGCTGACGCGCCGCCGCCGGGCCGAGCCGGACGCGTCCGCCCTGCCTGAAACGCCGCCGCCTGTCATGGCGCGCCCGCCTAAACGGGCGCAGGAGGTGGAAGTCCCCGCGCCGCGGATGCCGCGCTGGCTGTTTTACGCGCTCGTCGCCTGCGTGTTTCTGGTGCTGGCCCTGACCGCCGCCGACGCGATGATGCAGGCGTACCTGACCCGCTGTCAGGAGGAACGGGAGGCGGCCCATCAGCGCGTGGTCGACAATCATCCCGTCTACTATCAGGACTTGATCGAGCGCTACGCCGAGGAGAACAACCTCCGTCCCGCCTTCGTGGAGGCGATTATCCTCAACGAAAGCTCCTACCGTCGGGACGCGGTCAGCTCCATCGGCGCGCGGGGGTTGATGCAGCTCACCGAATCCACCGCCGAGTGGGTTGCCGGGAAGCTCGGTATTGCCCACTATTCCTTTGACAATATGTTCGACGCGGAGATGAACATCCGCTTCGGCACCTGGTATTTGAACTATCTCTCGAAGCTCTTTCGGGGCGACCCGACGCTCGTCGCCTGCGCGTATCACGCGGGACAGAGCACCGTCGCCCAATGGCTGTCGAATCCGACGCTGTCCCCGGACGGCCGCACGCTGAACCTGGACGCGCTATCCGACGGCCCAACCAAAACATACGCAAGGAGGGTGACGCAGGCTTATGGCATCTATGAAGCGCTGCTTTATCCGGCTGTTTCCGATCCTGATCTGTCTGACGATGCTGCTCGCGCCGCAGCAGCGGGCGCTGGCGACTAACGTGGAGGACAGCCTGATCGTCGGCATCCAGTCCGTCAAGACGCTCGCCATCGAGCCGCTTGACCCCGTCGAGCGGGACGTGATGAGCGTGTACAATCTGGTGTACGAGTCTCTCGTCACCATCGACGACGATTACCTGCCCCAGCCGCTCCTGGCGGAGAGCTGGGAGATGAGCGGCGGCGGCAAAACCTGGACGTTCCACCTGCGCGACAACGTCTGCTTTTCCGACGGCACGCCCATGACCGCGCAGGACGTGGTCGCCACCGCCCAGTATATCCTTCAGCGCGCGAATGATACCGCGTCCCACCTGCCCGGCTATTACGCCAACCTGAAGTATTTCGTTTCCAGCATTTCCGCCCCGAACGAGGACACCGTCGTCGTCAAGGCGGCCTCCGGACGCGGCTACTACGGCCTGCTGTATGCCATGACCTTCCCCGTGCTGCCCGCCGGTCAGGTCAGCGCCCAGAATCCGCTGGGCACCGGCCCCTATGTTTTTTCCGCTTTTGAAGCGGGCAGCCATATGTACCTGACCGTAAACTCCCACTGGTGGCAGACTGCGCCTCAGGTCAAGGAATTGATGTTCACCTGTTACGACACGCAGGCCGCCGTGATTCAGGCCTACGAGTACGCGCAGGTGGAGACCATCTTCACCCGCGCCATCGCCGCCAGCCAGTACAAGAGCGGCACGTCCTCCCTCGCGCTGGACTACCGCACCAATCAGCTGGAAACGGTGATGATCAACCACTCCGCTTTCCCGCTGGACAGCCTCGCCATCCGCAAGGCGATTCGCCTGCTCATCGACCCGGACAAGATTGCCTCCTCGGTGTACATGGGCATGGTCGAGCGCACCGATACCCCCATGATCGCCGGCACCTGGATGTACAACGACAATTTGTCCTCCTATTTCACCACCAACGCGGCGGAGGCGGCCCGCATTCTGGCCGAGGAGGGCTGGGCGGACACCAACGACGACGGCGTGCTGGACAAGCTCGACTCCGAGGGCAAGCCCGCCAACCTGCATCTGCGCATCTACGTCTACGAGGAGCCGGAGAACAACGTGCGCGTGGAAGCGGCGAACCTGATCGCCGACGCGCTCGCCCAGGTGGGCATCTCGTCAAAGATCGAGATGATGTCCATGGAGACGATGAGCCAGCGACTCTCCGCCGGTAACTTCGACCTGGCGCTGTGCTCCTTCGCCATGGACGTGTGCCCCGACCCCGGCTTTCTGCTGATGAAGAACAACACCGGCAACTACTGCCGCTACAAGAGCGACCGGATGACCGACCTGTGCAAGGAGCTGCGCACCCAGACCACGCAGGAGGGCTACCGGCAGACGCTGATGGCGATTCAGCAGCAGTTCGCCGAGGACTGCCCCTTCATCTGCCTGTTCTACCGCGCCGGCTCCGTGCTGACGCGCCGGATGTACACCGTCGCCCGCGACGTGCGCGAGCTGGAGCTGCTGCGCGGTATCCAGACCTTCCACCCCTGAATACGAAAGGATGAGCATCCATGGATTGGATTGAGCTGACCGTTCACACCACCACCGCCGGAAGCGACCTGATTTCCGAGGCGCTGATCGCCCAGGGCGCGACCGGCACCATGGTGGAGGATCGGGCCGACGTGCCCGACCCGGACAAGCCCAACGGCTACTGGGAAATCATCGACCCGCACCTGATCGACACCATGCCGGAGGACGTGGTCGTCCACGCCTGGTTCGAGCCGGACGCGTCTTTTCCCGACAAGCGTCGCGGCCTGACCGAGCGCCTCGACGCGCTGCGGGCCGACGCGCCCTTCGAGCTGGGCACGCTGCGCGTCGAAACGGCCAACGTGCATGACGAGGACTGGGCCGAGGTGTGGAAGCGGTTCTACAAGCCCTTCCGCGCGGGCAAGACGCTCGTCGTCAAGCCGACGTGGGAGCATTACGATCCCCAGCCCGGCGATCAGGTGATCGAGATCGACCCCGGCATGGCCTTCGGCAGCGGCACCCATGAGACGACCGGGATGTGTCTGGAGCTGCTGGAGGACGCGATGCGCGGCGACGAACACGTCATCGACGTGGGCACGGGCAGCGGCATCCTCGCCATCGGCGCGGCGCTGCTGGGCGCGAAGGACGTGCTCGCCATCGACATCGACCCCACCGCCGTGCGCGTCGCGAAGGAAAACATCGCCCACAACCACCTCGAAAGCCGCGTCCGCGCGGTAGAGGGCAACCTGCTGGAAAAGACCGACGCGCAGTGCGATCTGTGCGTCGCCAACATCATCGCGGACGTGATCTTCATGTTTGCCGAGCCGCTGAACAGCCACATCCGCCCCGGCGGACTGTTCATCTGCTCCGGCATCATCAAGGAGCGGGAAAACGACGTGCGCAACGCGCTTCTTGCGGCGTCCTACACGCTGCTGGATGTGCGCCGCAAGGGCGAATGGGTCGCGATGCTCGCCCGGAGGCATGACTGATGCACCGCTTTTACGCTGAACCGCTGGATACCGCCAACGGGCTGTACCGCCTGGAACCGGAGGACGCGCGTCACGCGCTGACAGTGCTGCGTCTGCGCCCCGGAGACGCGGTGGAGCTGTTGCAGGGCGAGGGCCGCTGCGAGGCCGTCATTGAGCAGGCGGCGGACGGAGACGTGGTCTGCCGCGCGGTTCGCCCCCTGCCCGGCACGGAACCGAAGCTGAAAATTACGCTCTATCAGGGGCTGCCCAAGGCAGAAAAGATGGAGCTGATCGTGCAGAAGGCGGTCGAGCTGGGCGCGGAGCGCATTGTGCCCGTCCAGATGCGCCGGTGCGTCGCCCGCCTGGACGCGCGGGAGGGCGCGAAGAAGCGGGAGCGCTGGCAGCGGATCGCCCGGGAGGCGAGCAAGCAGTCCGGCCGGTGCGTGCTGCCGCAGGTGGAAGCGCCGATTTCCTTGCGTGAGCTTCCTGCCCGCCTCGCCGCCCACGACGCGTCCATTGTGCCCTGGGAGGAGGCCCGCGCGCTGTCGCTGACCGGCTTTCATCAAGCCCACGCCGACACGCGCAGCCTGGGCGTGGTGATCGGCCCGGAGGGCGGCATCGCGCCGGAGGAAATTGCCCCGCTGTCCGAGGCGGGCTGCCTGCCCGTCACCCTTGGGCCGCGCATCCTGCGCACGGAAACCGCCGGACTGGCGGCGCTCAGCGCGCTTTTCTGCCTTTTTGGCGATATGGAGGGAATTTCGTGAACACCGTCGCGTTTCACACGCTGGGCTGCAAGGTCAACCAGTACGACACCCAGGCCATGCTGGAAAAGTTTCAGCAGGCCGGGTACACGGTCGTGCCCTTCTCCGGCCCGGCGGACGTGTATGTGCTCAACACCTGCACCGTCACCGGCACGGGGGACAAGAAGTCCCTGCAAATCGCCCGGCGGCTGCACCGGGAGCACCCGGAGAGCCAGGTCGTTCTGTGCGGCTGTCTGGCCCAGCGCAAAGGCGAAGCGCTGCTGGACACCAGCGCGCGGCTGATTCTGGGCACGCAGCGGCGGGGCGAAGTCGTCCGCCTGTTGGAGGAGGCCGTCCGGGACGGGGTGCAGCGCTGCGCAGTCAACGCGCTCGACGCAACCACGCCCTTTGAGAACCTGACCATCTGCGACCAGGCGTGCCACACCCGCGCCATTCTCAAAATCCAGGAGGGCTGCAACAACCGCTGTACCTACTGCATCATCCCCAGCGTTCGGGGGCCGATCCGCTCCCGCGCCTTGGCGGATGTGTGCGCCGAGGCGGCGCGGCTGTCGGAGGCGGGCTTTCAGGAGCTGGTGCTGACGGGCATTCACCTGTCCAGCTATGGCCGCGACCTGCCAGACCGCGCGACGCTGCTGGACGCGATTGAGCAGGTGCAAAGCGTGCCCGGCGTAACCCGCATCCGGCTGGGCAGCCTGGAGCCGACCATCGCCACCCCCGAATTTGCCGCGCGTCTGCGGGCGATGGACAAGGTGTGCCCTCAGTTCCATCTGGCGCTCCAATCCGGCAGCGACACGGTGCTGGCCCGGATGGCGCGGCAGTACAACACAACCATGTACCTGCGCGCGGTGGACAACCTGCGCGCCGTCTACCCGGACGCGGCCTTCACCACCGACGTTTTGACCGGCTTTCCCGGCGAAACGGAGGCGGAATACGAGGAAACGCGGCAGATGATCACCCGCGTCGGATTCGCGAAGCTGCACGTTTTCCCCTATTCGCCCCGGGAGGGCACCAAGGCCGCGGTCATGCCGGGCCAGCTGTCCAACGCGGAGAAAGAGCAGCGCGCCCGCGAGCTGATCGCCCTGGGCGACGAAACCTCCCTTGCTTACCGCGCGCGCTGGATCGGACGAAGCGCGCCTGTGCTGGTCGAGGAAAAGCAGAACGGGCGCTGGCTGGGCTACACGCCCGAGTACATCCAGGTGACGCTGCCGGACTGCCCGGCGTGCCGCCCGGGACAGGTGGTTTCCGCGCGCCTGACCGCCGCGACAGCGGAGGGCATGACCGGCGAGCCGCTGTAAATCGAAAGGAGTCGTTGCCATGCTGTTACCCGAAGCCATTCGCCCGCTGGTGGCCGGACGGGCCGGACGGCAGGATCATGTGGGCTGCTCCGGCAGTCAGGTCATCGTCTATGACGACCGGGTGCTCAAAATCGGCCCCGCGCCCGATGCGCCGGATCGCGAGCTGACCATCCTGACCTGGCTGCGGGATCGGCTGCCGGTGCCCCGCGTGCTGGCCTGCACCGTGGAAAATGGCACGCGTTACCTGCTGTTCAGCCGCATTCCGGGGCGGATGGTCAGCGACAGCCCGCTCATGGACGACCTTCCCCGCGCCGCGCAGGTGCTGGCGGAAGGGCTGCAAATGCTGGCAGCCGTGGATGTTTCAAATTGCCCGGTCAACGCCGGGCTGGACTGGGCGCTCCGCCGGGCGGAGGAAAACGTTGCCCGCGGCCTGGTTGACACGTCCCATGCGGAACCTGGCACCTACGGCCCCGGCGGCTTTGCGTCACCGGAGGCGCTGCTGCGCTTCCTGCTGAACAACCGGCCCGAGGAGACGCCGTCGCTCATCCACGGCGACTACTGCCTGCCCAACGTGTTTACGCAGGACGGCCGCATCAGCGGGCTGATCGACCTGGACGGCTGCGGCGTAGGCGACCGCTGGAACGACATCGCCCTGTGCTACCGCAGCCTGAAGCGCAACTGCGACGGCTGGTGGGGAAGCCACGACGGGTGGACGAAGTCGCTGCTCTTTGACGCGCTCGGCATCCAGCCGGACTGGGAAAAAATCCGCTACTATATCCTGCTCGACGAGCTGTTCTGAATGAAGGAGGTCTTGATGATGGAAAATTGTCTGTTCTGCAAGATTGTCGCCGGGGAAATTCCTTCCACGAAGGTGTACGAGGACGAGATGGTCTACGCCTTCCGGGACATCAATCCGCAAGCCCCCACCCATGTGCTGGTGGTGCCCAAGGCGCACATCCCGTCCATCGGCGAAACGGAGAGCGTGGACGACGCGACGCTGGCCGCCTGTGTCCGCGCCTGCGCGAAAGTGGCCGCGCAGGAGGGCCTGACCGGCGGCTTCCGCGTGGTGAGCAACTGCGGCGACGACGCGTGTCAGACGGTGCGTCACCTGCATTTTCATGTGCTGGGCGGTCGGAAGATGCAGGACGGCATGACCTGACGCAGCCCCAAAGAAATTCATTGTAAATTCCGCCGAAAATGCCCCAAAAGTCCTTGACTGTCATCATGAAAAGCGATATAATAACAATACGGTTCGCCATCCGTCCGTCTTAGCCGGCTGATGTCAAGGCGAGATGAGCGAGAGGAGGGATAACAGTGTCCGAGGTACGCGTCCGTGAGAATGAATCCCTGGAGTCCGCGCTTAAGCGGTTTAAGCGTCAGTGCGCCCGTGCAGGCGTGATTC
>CAZRLM010000039.1:0-19623 GCA_964600835.1 uncultured Oscillospiraceae bacterium | reverse complement strand
GGAGGTAGGCAACGTGGAGAAGGTCAGCCGGGACAATGCGGGACTGTTCACCAGAACATGACTGCATAAAGTTGCAACCATATGCAGACGGACGGACACACGATTTTGCACGGATTTCAAGGCTGAAAAATCCATGAAGTGCCGATGAGATAAGGCTTTCCGCTCCTGTGACGCAGTAGCATCCTTTGCAGGGAACTGACTGCATAAAAGAGAAAACCCATGGCTGATTGGGCAGCCATGGGTCGGAAAGCCTTGAACTGTACGGTTTCTCAGCGCTTGCTGAACTGGGGCGCACGACGGGCAGCCTTCAGGCCGTACTTCTTGCGCTCCTTCATACGAGGATCGCGGGTGAGGAAGCCAGCCTTCTTCAGCGCGGCACGCAGCTCGGGATCAGCCTTGCACAGGGCACGGGCGATGCCGTGACGGATGGCACCGGCCTGACCGGCGATACCGCCGCCGTTCACATTCACCAGCACATCGAAGTTGCCGGTAGAAGTCAGCGTCAGGGGCTGACGAACGGTCATCTTCAGGGTTTCCAGACCAAAGTAGTTATCAATATCACGCTTGTTGACGATCACCTTGCCCTCACCAGGCACCAGACGGACGCGGGCAACAGCCTTCTTACGGCGGCCAACAGCGCTGTACTCAACCTTCGCCATGATTCATTACTCCTTTCCGCTTACTTCACGAGTTCCAGCTTTTCAGGCTTCTGAGCGGTCTGCTCGTAGTCAGGGCCAGCATAAACCTTCAGCTTCTTGGCCATCTGACGGCCCAGGGGTCCCTTGGGCAGCATACCGACCACAGCGCGGCGGATGGCGAACTCAGGCTTCTCAGCCAGCAGCTTGCGATACTTGGTCTCCTTGAGGCCGCCCACATAGCCGCTGTGATGATAATAGACCTTCTGATCGAGCTTCTTGCCCGTCATGACGATCTTATCAGCGTTGATGATGATGACATAGTCACCGGTATCCACATTGGGGGTATAGATCGGCTTGTTCTTGCCGCGCAGGATGCTCGCAACCTGGCTGGCCAGACGGCCAAAAACCTGACCCTCAGCATCGACAACGTACCACTTGCGGGTAATGTCGGCAGCTTTCGGCATGAAAGTGTTCAAAGGAAATTCCTCCTCAAATGATGGTTGAAAAACCGTCGCAAGCCGCGTGATGGTCGCACGGGCCTGTCGTATGTCAATAGCTACCGGGGCTAGCGGAGTTATTGATGCCATCGCTTATTGTACGCCATAACGGAGGAAAAGTCAAGAGAAATCCTGCCTTTCCCGCCAGAAATCCGCAAAGTTTTTTGCCGCGCGTCATTTGTCCGCCGCGTCCTCGCCCCGAAGCGCCTCCTCGGCGCGCACGCTGCGGAAAGCAGCGGCACGGCCCAGCCGGTTCATCACCGCCAGCCCGACGCCTTCCGGCGGCACCACCTCGCTGAAAATCGCTTCCATGCCCTCGTCGTCCAGGCGGCGGAGGGTATCGAACAGCCGGTGCGCCACCTGCGACGGGTCGTCCCGGCTGCCCAGGTCGTGGGGATGGCAGTCACGAAGCGCCGCGACGTGCTCTGTGAAGCACAGCACGCAGGCCCGGTGTCCCGCGCCGCTGGCGTGATCATAGAGCGCGCGCAACGCGGCCACCACCTTGTCCTCCGCGCCCTCCACCAGCGTCACCTGACCGTCCGGCGAATAGTGCCGGTAGCGCATCCCGGGCGACAGCGCCTTTTCCCCCTTTTGCAGCGGACGCAGCACGCTGCCCGCGACGGTCACCTCGCCCACGACGCGCTCCAGCATTCCCTTCGTCACGCCGCCGGGCCGCAAAATGCAGGGCGTGCCGTGGCATACGTCCAGCACCGTCGATTCCAGGCCCACCTCGCAGTCGCCCCCGTCCAGGATCAGCGGCACGCGGCCGTCCATATCCTGGGCGACGTAGCCCGCGCTGGTCGGGCTGGGCTTGCCGGAACGGTTCGCGCTGGGCGCGGCGACGGGCACGTTGCACGCCCGCAGCAGCGCCGCCGCCACCGGATGGGAAGGCATCCGCACCGCGACCGTGTCCAGCCCGGCGGTGACCTCCGGCGGGATGCTCGGCTTTTTCGGCATCAGGATCGTCAGCGGACCGGGCCAGAACGCGTCCATCAGCTTTTCGGCCACCGGCGGCACGTCGCAAATATCGACGAGCTGCTCGCGCGACCAGACGTGCACGATCAGCGGATTGTCCGCCGGACGGCCCTTTGCGGCGAAGATCGACAGCACCGCGTTCTTGTCCAGCGCGTTCGCGCCCAGCCCGTACACCGTTTCCGTCGGGAAGGCGACAAGCTGTCCGCCGCGCAGCAGCGCCGCCGCCTGCTTCAGCGCTTCGTCGGACGCGGGCAAAATCCGGGTTTCCATGGTTTGCGTTCCTTCTTTCCAGTTGCAGCCGTCAGTTTTCAAGGCTCATTTCCCGCAGCCTGCGCGCCTGCTCGTCCATGCGCAGCGGGTCGATCAGGCAGTCCAGGTCGCCGTCCATGATCGCGTCGATCTGGTACAGCGTCAGCCCGATGCGATGATCCGTCACCCGCCCCTGCGGAAAGTTGTAGGAGCGGATGCGCTCGGAGCGGTCGCCGGTGCCGATCTGCCCGCGGCGGTCGGCCGCATAGGCCGCGTCCTTGTCGGCCCGCATCCGCGCCAGCAGCCGGGCGCGCAGCACGCGCATCGCCTGATCGCGATTTTTGAGCTGACTCTTCTGATCCTGGCAGGTGACGACAATGCCCGTAGGCAGGTGCGTCACGCGCACCGCGGAGTCCGTCGTGTTGACGCACTGTCCGCCGTGGCCGGTGGAGCGGTACACATCGACGCGCACATCGCGCGGATCGATCGTCAGCTCGACTTCTTCCGCCTCCGGCAACACGGCGACCGTGCACGTGGATGTTTGAATTTTGCCGTTGCTCTCCGTCACCGGCACCCGCTGGATGCGGTGAACGCCCCGCTCGAACTTCATGCGGGAGAACGCGCCCCGGCCGCTGAGGGTGAACACGGCTTCCTTTACGCCGCCCAGCTCCGTATCGCTCAGGGAGATCAGCTCTACCTGATAGCCCCGGCGCTCGGCGTAGCGAGTGTACATCCGCAAAAGCAGCGCGCCGAACAGGCCCGCCTCCTCCCCGCCCGCGCCGGCGCGAATCTCCATCACGACGTTCTTTTCGTCGCTGGGATCCCGCGGCAGGAGCAGCAATCGCAGCTCATGTTCCAGCGCCGCCATCTCGGAGGCAAGCGCATCCAGCTCCTGACGCGCCATGTCCGCCAGCTCCGGATCGGCCAGCATTTCCTTCGCCTGCGTTCGCTGCTCCTCCAACGCCTGATAGCGCTGCCACGCCTCGGCTTGCGGCGCCAGCGCCGCCCGCTCCTTCAGGCACGCCTGATACCGGGGCGGATCGGCGAGCACCTCCGGCTGGCTGATCGCCTCGTTCAGCTCCTCCCAGCGGTTTTGAATCCATTCATATTGCTTCTTCATGGTCGCTCCCGTCACAGCACGGCTTCGATCATCCGCGGCATCTGCCGCAGGTCGGGGTGAATTTCCACCCGGGCGAACCGGGCCGCGAGCAGGCCGCGCACCGCCTCCGCCTCGCCGTCGCCCACCTCCAGCAGCAGCACGCCGCCCGGCGTCAAACAATCCGGCGCTTCCGCCGCAATGCGCCGGTAGAACATCAGGCCGTCCGCGCCGCCGTCCAGCGCCATGCGCGGCTCCCGCAGCACCTCCGGCTGCAACGTGTCGCACGCCTCCGACGGAATATACGGCGGATTGCTGACGATCACGTCAAACTTCATCCCCCAAACCGGCGCGAACAGGTCGCCCTCGTGCAGCGTGACCGGCGCGGACAGCACCCGGCAGTTTTCCCGCGCAAGCGCCAGCGCGTCCGGCGACAGATCGCTGGCGTGCACGTCGGCGCGGGGCGCGTCCAGCGCCAGCGTCGCGGCGATGCATCCGCTGCCGCAGCACAGGTCAAGCGCCAGCGGATGCGCCGTCTCGCACCGAGCCAGCGCGTTCAGCGCCCGCTCCGTTAGCAGCTCCGTCTCCGGCCGCGGGATCAGCACCCGCGCGTCCACGCGGAAGCTGCGGCCCATAAAGGGCTGGTCGCCCAGAATGTATTGCAGCGGTGCACGCGTCAGCCGTCTCTCCAGCAGCGCGCGAAAGACCGCCTCCTGCTTTTCGGACAGGGGACGGTCATCCAGGCGGAGCGAGAGCGAATTGCCGCCCGTCACATAGGCCAGCAGCAGCGACGCGTCCACCTCCGGGTCGGGGATTCCTTCCAGGCGGAGTCGTTCGGCCGCCTCCCGCAGCAATGCTCGCGGCGTCACGCGTCCGCCTCGTCCGGCTTCCAGGCCGGGTCGGACTCGCGGTAGCTGTGCAGCACGGCGTAGCCTTCCTCGGTGCGCGGCGCGTGCTCCGGCATCCCGTGCAGCGCCACGTTCATGGCGACAATCGCGCATTCCAGCATTTTATCGTCCGGCTGACGGGTCGTCAGACGCTGCATTTGCAGCCCGGGCCAGCGCAGCACGCGGGCCAGCCTGCTCTCGCTATGCGCCAGGCCCTTCAATACCTCGTAGCTTACGCCCGCGACAATGGGCAGCAGCAGCAGGTGCATCAGCAGCCGCAGGAAATACTGCCGGATACCCTGACCCACAATCAGCGACAACAGGATGCTGATGACCATCACGATCAGCAGGAACGCGGTGCCGCAGCGGGGATGCAGCGTCGTGAAGGGCATGGCGTTTTCCGGCGTCAGCGGCAGGTCATGCTCGTGGCAGTAAACGGTTTTATGCTCCGCGCCGTGATACTGGAAGGTGCGCCGCACGTCCGGCACGAGGGAGCAGAAGACCATATACGCGATCAAAATCAGGATCTTGACCACGCCGCCCACCAGCGTCGCGCCGGTAACGGACGTGCCCAGCGCCAGCATTCCCCGCTCGACCGCCGTGGGAATCATGATAAACAGCCCCACCGACAGCGCGACCGCCAGCACCATCGCGACCGCCATGACGACCTTGTCGATGCCCTTGCCGAGCTTCTGCGCGAGCCATTTTTCAAACTTTGTCGGTTCTTCTTCCATCACGCCGAGCATCTGCGTGGATTCCTCCAGCGTGCGCATTCCCATGCCCAGCATCGAGACCATGTTGACGATCCCGCGCACAAAGGGCCAGCCCATCCAGGGGTGCTTTTTCGCGACCGACTCATACGTCCGCCGTTTGACGACGATGGTGCCATCCGGGCGGCGCACCGCAATCGCGATCGCGTCCGGCGCTTTCATCATCACGCCCTCCATGACGGCCTGACCGCCGATGTCAACCCGGGGACAACGCCCGGCTGCTGTCTTTGCCATGCTTCAAAACCCTCATTTCTATACAGTCGCCACCAACTGGTATCATTCGATACGTTGCGGGAATATCCCTGCCGTTCGTGCCGAAAAAAGCGACGATCCCGTCCGCCAAAACGCAAAAAAGCGACCGCAGCCGCTTTTTTGACATCATCATTCGAGATTGAAACGCTTCTTGAAGCGATCAACACGTCCGCCGGTATCAACCAGCTTCTGCTTGCCGGTGAAGAAAGGATGGCACTTGGAGCAGATATCCACCTTCAGTTCCTTCTTGGTAGACCCGGTCTCAAACGTCTCACCGCACACGCAGCGAACGATGCACTTCCCGTACTGGGGATGAATCTTTTCCTTCATTGCTTTTTCACCTCTTTCGCGTATGCAATGATCGGCTATTGCCGCAGAAGTTATTGTACCATAGTTGCCCACGGATTGCAAGAGCTTTTTTTCCGTAGGAAGCAAATTTGGATGATGTCATCAGCCGCATCCGTTCCTTCCAGGCTTATAGGTCAAACCGCTGCCTGATCATCCGCGCCACAGCGTCCGGCGCAAGGTCGGTGTTGTCGATTTTCAGGTAGTTGTCAAAGGGAATCTCGCCCGCCCGGCTTTCCAGGCGATACCGCGCGTCGTCGTCCAGCAGCCGCTGATTGGACGCTGCGACGTCCCGCTTGGACGCCTTGTGCGCCAGCCGGTTTTCCGTCGTGTTTCTCGCCAGCCGCGCCTCGCGGGAGGCGACCAGCTCCACATAGTAAACGTCCGTCCGGTAAGGCGCGAAGATGCGCTTGATCTGCTCCACATAGGCCCAGTCCGACGGCTGATCAAACGCCCACATGAAGGTGAAGATCATGCCGTATTGATCCGTCTTGGCGAACTCCTCGAACACCACCTGACGCAGCCGCATGATGGCCGCGGTGTTGAACGATCCGAACAGCTCGAGCACCGGCTCGATTGTCATGTGGTTATGGAACAGCTTCAGCCCGGTAATCTTCGCCAGCTCCTGGCCGACGGTCATTTTTCCCACCGCAGCATTTCCAAAAAGCAGCAGCAGTTTCACGGTGCGTCCCCTGCCTTTCTTTCGACGCGCTTACGCCTTGTTCCGGGACGAGCCGCTCCCCTGCGCGCAATCCGGCGTCCATGGCGCGCTGCTCATTTCTTCAGGCGCTTGTCGCTCTTGGCAGCCAGCCAGGTTCCGAAGGATTGCATGATCTGCACCACAATCACCAGCACAATCACCGCCACATACAGCACGGCATAGCGATAGCGCTGATAACCATAGGTGATGGCGATCATGCCCAGTCCGCCGCCGCCCACCGCGCCGGACATGGCCGTATAGCCCATGATGGTGGTGATGGCAAGGGTGAAGTTGGTAATCAGTGAGGGCACGCTTTCAGGCAGCATCACTCGAAGCAGTACCTGCATCGGCGTTGCGCCCATGCTCTGGGCCGTCTCAATGATATTGGGGTTCACCTCGCGCAGACTGCTCTCGACCAGACGCGCCACGAACGGGAACGCCGCGATCACCAGCGGGACAATAGAGGCCACCGTGCCCACCGCCGTGCCGATAATGGCGCGGGTGAGCGGGATGACCATCACCATCAATATAATGAAGGGAACCGAGCGCAGCAGGTTGATGATGACATTGAGCGCCTTCATGAAGGGCGCAGGGAGCGGCAGCACGCCGTCCTTCTCCCCGGCCACCAGCATCATGCCAAGCGGCATTCCGATCAAAATGGCAAACAGGGTGGACAACAGGGTGGCATATACCGTTTCCCACAACGCGAAGGGGAATTTTTCCACAATGACCGTCCACGCCTCCTGCAACTTGTCAGGAGCAAAGGCATTGGCAAAATTCATTCAGCTTCCTCCTTCGCAGCATACTCGACCTCAAGCTGTACCGTTACATCCGGCGTCTTGCGCAGATATTTGACCGCGCGCGCCAGATCGTCCGGGCCTCCCGGAATTTCCAGCAGCATATAGCCGTAAACCCGCTCGCCGACGCTTCTTGTGGACGCGGATAGGATACTTGCCGCAATGTCGCACTGCATGGCCATCTGTGCCAGCAGGGGCGTTCTGGCTGCGGGCGCGCCGTTGAAAATGATGCGCACCCGCTGTCCGCCCGGTTGTCCCAGCACCTGCGCGTCCGTCATTTCGGGATACACCAGGTTCCGCGTCGCCTCCGCCTTGGGGTTGGAGAACACTGCGCTGACCTCGCCCTCCTCCACCACCGCGCCATGCTCCAGGATCGCGACGCGGTTGCAGATTTCCTGCACGACGCTCATTTGATGGGTGATCACGATCACCGTAATGCCCATCTTGTGGTTGATGTCGCGGATCAGCTCCAGAATGGCGTGGGTTGTTTTCGGGTCGAGGGCGCTGGTGGCCTCGTCGCACAGCAGCACGTCCGGGTTCGTTGCCAGCGCTCTGGCAATGGCAACGCGCTGCTGCGGTCCGCCGGACAGCTGCGCCGGGAAAGCCAATGCCTTGTCCGGCAAGCCGACCAGCTCAAGCAGCTCCCGCGCCCGAGCCTCCGCGTCCGCCCGGGACGCGTGGCTCAGCTTCAGGGGCAGCATCACGTTTTGCAGGCAGTTGCGCTGCATCAGCAGATTAAAGCCCTGAAAGATCATGGTCACGCGGTGGCGAACCTCCCGCAGCTCCTTTTTGTTCAGCGCGCTCAAATCACGTCCGTCCAGCAGCACGGAGCCCTCGGTCGGACGCTCCAGCATATTGATGCAGCGCACCAGGGTGCTTTTTCCCGCGCCGGACATACCGATAATGCCGTAAATATCCCCGTTTTGGATGGTCAGATTCACATGGTTCAGCGCATCCACGGGGCCGTCGGCGGTCACAAAATGCTTGGAGAGGTTGCGAAGCTCAATCATGCGGGGTAGCCTCCATTGGTTTATCTTCGGAATGAAACGGGCACAGGCGTGAAGAAGGACACACCCTGCGGTGCGTCCTTCTTCATGCGTTTTTGTTACTCAGCCGCCGGAGCGTCCACAGTCACGCCCAGCGCGGTCAGATTGGCCTGCTTGCCGCCGTAGAGCGCCATCGGCTCCACATGAATCCCGGCGACGGTCACCAGATCGGTGTGGTTGTCGGCATTGTAGCTGTCCTGATAGGGCTGATGGGCAAAATAGTTGGCAAACACGTCGCCCGCATTGACCATTTCATTGGGCGTCACATAATCGGTCACGACCTTGATGTCCAGCACGATGCCCTTCGCGTCCAGAATCTTCTTGGCGATTTCCAGCACCTCCGCGTGGGGCACGGGCGTAGCGGCGACGGTGATGGTCGTGCCCTTGAGCGCCTCGTAGTCCACGGTGGCGTCATAGCCGTCGGTGGGAGTTTCCACGGTCGCCACAGCGGAGCCGCCATAGGTTTTGGTGATGAAGTCGACAACCTCCTGGCTGGTCACAGCGGCCACCAGCGCCTTCGCCTCGGGCAGCTCCTCGTTGCCGGCCTTCACGCTCACCACGTTCACATACGGGGACTCGGAGCTTTCAATCAGCAGGCCCTGCTCCACGGGGTTCATGCCCGCATCCAGCGCGTAGTTGTTGTTGATGATGGCGTAGTCCACATCGGCCAGCAGGTTGGGCAGCATGGCGGCCTCGGCCTCGTGGAACTGGATGTTCAGCGGATTTTCGACAATGTCCAGCACGGTGCATTCAATGCCCGCGTCCTCCTTGAGGGTGATCACGCCATACTTTTCCAGCAGCAGCAGGGCACGGCCCTCATTGGTGGGATCGTTGGGAACAGCGATGGTCAGGCCGTCGGCCAGCGCGAAGGCGCACACGGAAAGGGTCAGCACACAGGCCAGGACAAGAGACAGCAGCTTTTTCATGAAAAATCTCTCCTCCATTATAATTGGGATGTCGGTCGGATGGGGCTGTCAGCAATCGCCGCGTCACATTCGGCTGCTTTCCCGGTTGATCACAACCAGGCAATGGGCGTCGAAAACCATAAACGCGTTCTCCTTTCATCCGGGGAAGTCAGCGACAGGAAAAAGGGGAAGCCTCCGTCGGAAGCTCCCCCTTGATCGGATACGAGCCGCCCCAAGCCGCTGTTCACGGCCGAGCGCTCACCCGTCTATCTGAAAGCCCCACGAAGAAACCGCGCCGCACATCATGCACATCCGGCGCATATACATCTCCATCATGGGCATCGTGCCGTGCAGCTTGCTCATCGTGACGCTCTCCCTTCCCCGTTTGATAGGAGCAGGATACCACACATTCCGGCCGTTGTCAACCGCTTTTCCGTTTTTGTTCTGTTTTTCCGTTGTTCTTCCCGCGGAGGATTTTTTCTCCCGCGCATCTTGACAACGCGCTTTGATTTCGGTATACTGTAAAGGCTGTTTTGTAGCGATTCGGGCTTTTGGCCCGATTGACGAAAATGTGAGGAGTGTTGACCATGTTCCGTACCTATCAGCCCAAGAAGCGTCAGCGCAGCAAGGTGCACGGGTTCCGCGCCCGGATGTCCACCAAGAACGGCCGCCGCGTGCTGGCCGCCCGTCGTCGTCGCGGTCGCAAGGTGCTGACTGTCTGATCGCCCGGCGTATCAGACGGCTCACCGTCCGGTGTACCTGTGGATGAAGCCCGCCCCCGGCGTTTGAATCGCGCCAGAAGGGCGGGCTTTTCCTACATACAGGCAAAGGGCCGGCGCCGCGCCGGACTGCAATCGCAGAATAAAAGGATGTTACCATGGAAAGACGTTATCGGCTGCAAAAAAACAAGGCGTTCCAGTATGTGTATCACCGCGGACGGAGCGTCGCTTGTCGTGACCTGGTCATGCTCTGCGCGAAGGGGCGGAGCACGAAGGTCGGGTTTTCCGTCAGCAAGAAGGTAGGGGGCGCCGTGACGCGCAATCTCGTCAAGCGCCGCCTGCGTGAATGCTTCCGGCCCTACTTAGGGGACGTAAAGCCCGGCCTGTACGTCATCGTCGCCAGGCCATCAGCCGCGGAGGCCACCTTCCAATCGCTGCAAAAGGACGTGCGCTATCTGCTGCGCAAGCAGGGCGCGCTGCCGGAAGGGAATCGCGCTTGATTCAGCGTTTTTTTCTGCGGTGCATCCGCTTCTACCGTCGGGTGATCAGCCCTCACAAGGGCGGCCCGTGCTGCCGCTATGTGCCCACCTGCTCCCAGTACGCCGTCACCGCCATCGAGCGCTACGGCGCGCTCAAGGGCGGACTGATGGCCGCATGGCGCATTCTGCGCTGCAATCCGTTCAGCAAAGGCGGTTATGACCCCGTGCCTGAGGATCCCATCATCACGCTAAGGAGGGAGTAACCCGTATGTTTGAAGCCATCCTCAACGGTATCAACTCGGTACTCGGCAACTACGGCTGGACGATCGTCGTCTTTACGCTGCTGGTTCGGTTGATCCTCATGCCCTTCGACTACAAGAGCCGCGTCGGTATGCGCAAGACGACGCAGATCCAACCGGAGCTGATGCGGCTGCAGAAGAAGTACGCCAACGACAAGGAAAAGCTCAACAAAAAAACCATGGAGCTGTACAAGAAGGCGAACATCAGCCCCTTGTCCTCCTGCCTGCCGATGCTCATCACCTTCCCGCTGCTGATCATCATGTTCAACGCCATGCGTTCGGTCGCCTATCAGCAGCTGGCGCAGCAGACCTTCGACCTCCTGCTGGGCCGCGAGCCGCACCTGGAGTCCTGGCTGTGGATCAAGAACCTGTGGATGCCTGACAGCCCCTTCGCCGCCTCCTGGCCGGATCTGGGCAGCATTCAAATCATCGGCGCGGACGTGTGGCAGCAGCTTTACGCCACGCTGAGCGAAACGGACGTCGCCGCCCTGGCCGCGAGCTACGGCCTGACCGCGGAGAGCTTTGACGCGGGCGTAATCCGCCAGACGGTGGAAGCGATGTACGCCGCCATGTCCGCCCTGCCCGAGTATGCCGCGCACATCGCGCCCGTGCCCGGCGGCACCTTTAACCTGTGGATCACTACCGTGACGCTCATGAAGAACTACAACGGCCTGTTCATCCTGCCCATCCTGTCAGCCGTCTCCCAGTACCTGATGACGACGCTGACGACCCCCCAGACTGCGGACAACGCGCAGGCCCAGTCCACCAACAACTTCATGAAGTGGTTCTTCCCGATCTTTACGCTGGTGCTGTGCTTCAGCTACACCGCGAGCTTCGCCCTGTACTGGGTGGCCAGCAACCTGATCAGCATGGCGCAGACCTTCATCATCAACAAGTACCTGGACAAGAAGGACGCGCAGGTCGCTCCCGTCGGCGAGGGCAGCGTCAAATAACGTGGCAAATTTGAGAGGGGATTTACAATGAAGACATATGAAGCATCCGCGAAAACGGTGCAGGAAGCCATCGCCGCCGGTCTGGAGGCGCTGGGCGTATCCATCAGCGACGTGACGGTGGAGACGATCGACGAGGGGAGCAAGGGCCTGTTTGGCCTGTTCGGCTCCCGGCTGGCCAAGGTGCGTCTGACGGTCAAGGAAGAGGAAGATGACATCCTCAGCGTGCTGACCGAGGACAAGCCCGCCCCGAAGAAGCCCGAGGCAAAGAAGCCGGAGCCCGCCCGCGCGCCCAAGCCCGTCCAGGAAGCGCCCAAGCCTGCCGAAACCGAGAAGCCGGAAAAGGCAGCGCCTGCCGAAAAGCCCGCTCCCGCGCGCCGTCCCGCACCCAAGCCCAAGGCGGAGAACGCCGAGGAGGAAGCACCCAAGCAGCCCCGTCCCCGCCGCCGCAAGGCGGAGCGTCCGGCCGCCGAGGCTGCCGAGGCCAAGGAACCGAAGGAGCCGAAGAAGCCCCTGCCGCCCAAGCCGCCCGTCAAGCCGCTGGAGAAGCCCGTCGTGACCATGCTCGCGGATGAACAGGTGACGCCCGACTCCGCCGCCGGCAAGGCGCAGGCCTTCCTGCGGGAGCTGACGCACCTGATGGGCGTCGAGGTGGACGTGGCTGTGGGCAACGACCAGGAGGGCAACGTGTTCGTCCAGATGACGGGCGACACCCTGGGCGTGCTGATCGGCCGTCGGGGCGAGACGCTGGACGCGCTGCAATACCTGACCAGCCTGAAGGTCAACCGGGGCCAGGAGGGCTACACCCGCGTCACCCTGGATACGGAGAACTACCGCGCCAAGCGAGAGGATACGCTGATCCGCCTGGCGAATCGCATGGCCAACCGCGCCGTCAAGACGGGCCGCCGGGTGAGCCTGGAGCCGATGAACCCCTATGAGCGGCGGATCATCCACAGCGCGCTGCAGGCCAACGACGCGGTGGACACCCACAGCGAGGGCGAGGAGCCGAACCGCCACATCGTGATCACCCTGCGCAAGTAATCAACGCGCTTTCCCGCCGGAGCAGCATCGCCTGCCCCGGCGGTTTTTCGTCCCGTGGCGCTTGCAAATCAGGGAAAAATCGTGTATGATCGTATCGGTATTTTCCCGCGCCGTTTGAGTCATGGCGCGGCCACAGGAGGAACCATCATGAGCAGGATTTATCATGTTTCCGCGGTCGGCAGCGACCGCGCCGCGGGCACCGAAAGCGCGCCCTTCCGCACCATCAACCGGGCGGCCACCGTGGCCGCCGCGGGCGATACGGTGCGCGTCCATGAAGGCGTTTACCGCGAGTGGGTTGATCCGCGAAACGGCGGCATCAACGACCTGCTGCGCATCACCTACGAGGCGGCCCCGGGCGAGCGCGTCGTCATCACCGGCGCGGAACCTGTCACCGGCTGGAAGCCCCTGGGCGGCGGCGTGTGGACCGTTTCCGTGCCGAACGCGCTCTTTGGCGACTGGAATCCCTACGCGGAGCCTGTCGGCGGCGACTGGCTGATCTCCCCGACCGACCCGCCCGTTCACACCGGTGACGTGTACCTGAACGGCGTATCGCTCTACGAGGCGTCCTCTCTGGACGCGCTGAAGAGGGCGGAGCGCCGGGAAATCGGCCATCAGGTGCCCTGGATTGACCACGACGAAAAGATTGACTTCCCGGAGCGCACGGTGTACCAGTGGTACGCGGAGGTTGGCGAGGGGGAAACGACGCTGTGGGCCAACTTCCAGGACAAGGATCCCAACGTCGAGCAAGTCGAAATCAACGTCCGCAAGTGCTGCTTCTATCCCCGGCAAACCGGGATCAACTTCATCACCGTCCGCGGCTTTGAAATCTGCCAGGCCGCGTGCCCGTTCACGCCGCCCACGGCGGATCAGCCCGGTATGCTCGGCCCGCACTGGAGCCGCGGCTGGATCATCGAGAACAACCGCCTGCACGACGCGAAGTGCAGCGCCATCAGCATCGGCAAGGAGGCGTCCACCGGCCACAACCTGTACAGCCGCTTCGACCGCAAGCCCGGCTATCAGTATCAAATGGAGAGCGTGTTCCTCGCCCTGCAAGCCGGCTGGGACAAGGCGAAGATCGGCTCCCATGTCATCCGCAACAACGTCATTCATGACTGCGGGCAGAACGCCATCGTCGGCCACATGGGCTGCGCGTTCAGCCGCATCGAGCACAACCATATCTACCGCATCGCCACCAAGCACGAGTTCTTCGGCTACGAGATCGGCGGCATCAAGCTCCACGCGGCGGTGGACGTGGTCATCGAGGACAACAACCTGCACGACTGCTCCCTGGGCATTTGGCTGGACTGGCAGGCGCAGGGTACCCGCGTCACCCGCAACCTGTTCCACCGCAACGATCGCGATCTGATGATTGAGGTCACTCACGGCCCCTGTCTGGTGGACAACAACCTGTTCCTCTCTCCCTATGCCTTCGACAACATGGCGCAGGGCACGGCCTTCGTCCACAACCTGATCACCGGCTATATGCGCCGTCGGAAGGTGCTCGACCGCGCCACGCCCTATCATTTTGCGCATACGACGCAGGTTGCGGGCTGCGCAGTGGTGTACAGCGGCGACGACCGGCTGGTCAACAACCTGTACGCGGGAATGTTCCTCTCCCCCAACGGTCGCGCCTACACCGGCGGCGCGGGCTATGACGACTGCACCACCGCCGAGGAATATCCGCGGGTGGTGGAGGCCGAAGGCAACACCGACGAGGCCAAGTTCTTCAAGATCAACCAGCCGGTATACGCCTCCGGCAACGTGTATGCGGGCTGCGCTGAGCCGTTCCGCGGCGAAAAGGACGTGCGCCGCACGGAAACGATCACCGCCGCTTTGGCCGAGGAGGACGGCGACTGGGTGCTGACGCTGTCCGTCCCCGAGGCCGCGCTCCGCCCCGTCGCGCCGGTCACCACCGCCTCGCTGGGCGCGCCCCGCATCACCGAGGAGCCTTACGAGAACCCCGACGGTACGCCCGTCGATTTCACCCGCGACCTGTTAGGCGCGCGCCGGGACGGCAACGCGCCCGCCGGCCCCTTCGCCTCGCTCCGCGCAGGCGAAAGCAAGCTCGTCCTGTGGAAGGAATAAGTTGCTTTCTTCACATAAATCAAGGCCGCCGGAATCGCTCCGGCGGCCTTGTTTCATTGCTCTCCGTTCAGAAAATCCTGCAACGCCTGCCTGTTCTTTTTCAAGTTGGGGCGAATCACCGCCATGCCGTCCACCGTCGTGTTGCTGTACGCGCCCGCGACCGGAATGGTCAGCGTTTCAAAGGACGCGTTCCGGCAGCGGATCGCCAGCGGTACCAGGCGCACCACGTCCTCCATGGTCAGGTCGGTTTGCACCATGTCCAGGTTGTCCAGCACCAGCGCGGTGATGCTGGCCCAGTCCATCGTCATCACCTGATGGAACGCCGCCTCCACCACCTTGCGCTGCCGCTCCGAACGCTGGAAGTCGCCGTCAATCTTGCGGATTCGGCTGAAGCAAAGCGCCTGCTTGCCCGTCAGGCAGACGGTACCGTGCTCCCGCAGCAGCTCCTCCGATTCCGGCGCGCCCGTCTTTTCGTTGTAGAAGCGCAGGATGCTGTTGACCTGCCGCTGCTCCGCCTCGCTGACCTCCACCGTCACGCCGCCGATGGCGTCGATCACCTTCGTCAGGCGCTCAAAGTTGACCTCCGCATACGCGTCCGCCGTCACGCCGAAGTTCTCCTCAAGCGTTCTGCGCAGCAGCTTTTCCCCGCCCCAGATGTAGCTGGCGTTCAGGCGGTTGGAGCCTTTTCCGGGGATTTTGACGTACAGATCCCGCAGGAACGAAACCATCCGGATCCGCTTTGTTTCCGCGTTCACACTCACGAGGATGACCGAATCGCTCCTTCCCCGGTGATCATCGGTATACGCGTCCGTGCCGACGAGCAGGACGTTGAACACGTCCTCGTCCGCCATGTTGAAGTCCTCCGGCAGCACCAGGAAGGAGGAATTGTCCTCCTCCCCCTCCGCCGGTACCTCCGCCATCATGTCTAACAGCTCTTCGTCCGTCAGCGTCGGCAGATCTTCCTCCGCCGCCAGCGCCGGGCACGCCGTCCAAATCAGGAGCAGCGCCGCCCAGAGCACCATCAGCTTTCGCATAAGCCCTCCTTCGGCCCGCAGGCCGCGGGCCTCGTCACGGATGATAATAGTCGATGTCGTAATGAATGACGCACTGATACCGCGGGTCGATCTTGCGGGCGCATTCCGTCAGCTTGGCCGTGAGCAGCTGCGTATTCTTGCAGCCGGCGGGTACCGCCACGTCGAACACCAGGTTGATCCGCTCCACGCCGGGCACGCGCCGCAGGTCGTGCAGGTGCGCCTCCTCGCCGCTGTCCGCCAGGCATTGGCGCAGCGCCTCCTGCACGCGATCCGTCTCCGGGTCGCCGGTCACGATCGGGTCCATGTGGATGCAGATGGGGATGTTCAGCTTCTGCCCGATCTCCTGCTCCGCCCGGTCGATCACCTCATGAATCTCCAGGATGTCCTCGTCCGCCGACACCTCCGCGTGCACCGACGCGACGCAGCGTCCGGGGCCGTAATCGTGGATCATCAGGTCATGCGCGCCCAAAATCTGGTCGTAGCTGGTCAGCAGCTCGATAATCTGCTTGCCGATTTCCTGATCCGGCTTGCCGCCCAGCAGGCTGTCCACCGTGTCCCGGCAAACCTCAAAGCCCGCCTTGAGCACTAACAGCGCCACCAGCACGCCCATCCAGCCGTCGATCGGAATCCCAAAGAAATGCCCCACCAGCATACTGACCGCCACCGCGCTCGTCGCCAGCACGTCGGACACGGAGTCCTTTGCCGCGGCCTTCAGCGCGGAGGAGTCGATCATGCAGCCGAGCCGGTTATAGAACAGGAACAGCAGCCCTTTCAGGCCGATGCTCACCACCAGCGCCGCGAAGGCCGCCCAGCCGAAGCTGAGCGGTTCGGGGTGCAGAATGCTCTCCACGCCGCCCCGGAGCAGCTCGACCCCCATCAGGAGGATCAGCACGCCCACACCCAGCGCGCCGATGTATTCCATCCGCCCGTGGCCGAAGGGATGCTCCCGGTCGATAGGCTTCTGCGCCATCCGGATGCTCACCAGCGACACAATGCTGCCGCCCGCGTCGGACAGGTTGTTCGCCGCGTCCGCCGTCACCGCCACGGACCCGGTCAGCGTACCGATGACAAACTTGATCGCGGCCAGCAGCACGTTGACCACAATGCCCGTCAGGGAGCCGAGCGTCCCCAGCCGACCGCGGGTTGCCTGCTCCGTCAGGTTATCGCCCCTGACCATCAAACGACGAATGATCGTCTCCACATCCATCACCTCATGCCTGAATTTTCTTTCCATTGTATTCTTGCATTATATCATGGATGTCAAGCGTCAGCCCGTTCATTTGAACCGCCGCGGTCAGAAGCGCCGCGCGCTCGTTGGGTGTTTCCTCGTTGATGACCTGCGAAAGCAGCGCGTTCAGCGTCGCGCCCACGGCGGGGCCTTTCGGAATGCCCAGCCGCAGCAGGTCGTTCCCGCCAATCGCCAGCGCTTTCAGCGTCACGCAGGGGGACTGCGCCACCAGCGCGTCGATGGCCTCGTTCAGCGTTTGCGCCCGGCGGTTTGTTTCCGCGGGGTCGGCCATGCCCGTGGCGAGTACGTCCGCCCGCTGCACCTCGATCAGCGCCCGCAGCGTTTCCTCGCCAAACCGGCTCAGCCGCCGCTTCAGCAGCACACGCTCCGCCTCGATGGGCATATCGTGATGGCGGACGAGCGTCGTCACCCGGTCGAAGGTCGCGTTGTCCACGCGCAGCGCCGTCAGCGCCGCCTCCGCCAGCTCGGCGGACTTCTTCGCGTGGCCGTAGAAATGGCCCTCGCCTTTTTCGTCCACTGAGAAATGCGCTGGCTTGCCGCAGTCGTGCAGGAGCATCGTCAGCCGCAGCGCTTCCTCCGGCGCAACCGCGTCAACGGCCCGCGCGGTGTGCTCCCACACGTCGTAGCGGTGATGGGAGGAGCGCTGCTGAAAGCCAACCATCGGCGTGATCAGCGGCAGCACCAACGACAGGATGTCCGGATACGCCATCAAAATCGCTTCCGCGCCCTTTCCGCAGAGAATGCCCGCCAGCTCGACCCGCACGCGCTCCGCCGCCACCTGGCGCAGAGTTTCCCGCCGCGCCCGCGCCGCCCGCGCCGTCTCCTGCTCGATGGCAAACCCGTACCGGGACGCAAAGCGCAGCGCGCGCAGAATGCGCAGCGCGTCCTCCTCAAAGCGCTCCGACGGATTGCCGACGCAACGGATCACGCCCGCCTTCAAGTCCGACTGCCCACCGAACGCGTCCACCAGGCCGATTTCCGGGTGGTACGCCATGGCGTTGACAGTGAAGTCCCGTCGGGCCAGGTCAGCCCGCACGTCAGTGACAAAGGTCACGCCGTCCGGATGCCGGTGATCGGTGTACCCGCCGTCCACGCGGAAGGTCGTCACCTCGTAGGGCGTTCGGTCGATCACCACCGTCAGCGTGCCATGCTTGAGGCCCGTTTCCACCAGCCGAAGCCCGGAAAACGCGCCGCGCATCTGCTCCGGCGTGGCGCTGGTGCAGATATCGAAGTCCTTCGGCGCGCGCCCCAGCAGCGTGTCCCGCACGCAGCCGCCGACCACATACGCCTCATACCCCGCGTCGTTCAGCCGGCGCAGGATCGCCGCCGCGCCCTCAGGCAGCTTCCACTCCATTGCTTCATCCCTCCTGTGGGCTTTATTATATAGGAAGACGGCGTGCAAGCGCAAGGGGTTCACTGAAAACGGCGCTGGCTCAAAACTTTTACAATTGTTACAGCTTTGGAAGCAGAAAAAACTTCATAAAGCGGGTGAAAGACGCTTTACAATCGCATCATTTCATGGTAAAATGTGATGGTTTCCAGGTTGGTACGATTGATGGGCGGCTGCACGCGCTGAACCTGGCGCGTGTTCCATCAATCCGCCGATATACAAGCGCTTTCCATCCGCGCCTTCCATAGCGGACGGGAAGCGTTGCCGCGCGCTTGCTTTCACCAGGCGCTGGCAGAAGCGGCAGCGGAACGGGTGCTCCGGGGTTGGGTTGCTCCTGAGAATGCCGTTCTTCCCGCGTTCCCAAAGCGGCGCGTTTCCACGCGTCACAGCAACATTTGGAGGTGCATTTTACACATGGCACGCATTGCAGGCGTTGACCTGCCCAGAGAAAAGCGCGTTGAGGTCGGCCTGACCTATATCTACGGCATTGGCCTGACGACCTCCCAGAAGATGCTGGCGGAAGTCGGCGTCAATCCCGATACCCGGGTAAAGGATCTCTCCGAGACCGAGATCAGCAAGCTGCGCGATTACATCGAGCACCACCTGAAGGTGGAGGGCGACCTTCGCCGTGAGGTTTCGCTGAACATCAAGCGGCTGATCGAAATCGGCTGCTACCGCGGCGTGCGTCATCGTCGCGGCCTGCCCGTGCGCGGCCAGAACACCAAGCAAAATGCCCGCACCCGCAAGGGCCCCAAGAAGACGATCGCGGGCAAGAAGAAGGCTACCAAGTAACTTCCCCGCCACCAAGTGAATTGACGCCCGCCCTCATGCGGGCACGGAGGGATGAATTTCAATGGCACCTAAGCAGCAAAAGCTCAAGAAGGTCGTGCGCAAGCGCAAGGAGCGCAAAATCGTTGAGCGCGGCGCGGCCCATATCCGTTCTTCTTTCAACAACACCATCGTGACCATCACTGACACGCAGGGCAACGCGCTGTCCTGGGCGAGCGCCGGCGGCCTGGGTTTCCGCGGCAGCAAGAAGTCTACGCCCTTCGCCGCGCAGACCGCTGCCGAAACCGCCGCCAAGGCCGCGATGGAGTACGGCCTCAAGACGGTGGAAGTGTATGTGCGTGGCCCTGGCTCCGGCCGTGAGGCCGCCATCCGCTCCCTGCAGGCCGCCGGCCTGGACGTGAGCATGATCAAGGACGTGACGCCCATCCCCC
>CAZRLM010000038.1:18893-19781 GCA_964600835.1 uncultured Oscillospiraceae bacterium | reverse complement strand
CACCGTCATCATGGGCAACCAGCGGCTGTACGATGTGATGAAGGAAAAGGACGCGCTCTACGCCAAGCCGGACTTTTCCGAGGCCGACGGCGAAAAGGCCGCCGAGCTGGAGGGCGAGTTCGCCGAAATGGACGGCTGGAACGCCGAGAGCGACGCGGCCACGCTGCTGACCGGCCTGGGCCTGCCCACCGAGATGCACACCGCAATGATGGGCGACCTGCGCGGCGGCGAGAAGTTCAAGGTGCTGCTGGCGCAGGCGCTGTTCGGCAACCCGGACATCCTGCTGCTGGACGAGCCGACCAACAACCTGGACAACAAGTCCGTCGCCTGGCTGGAGGACTTTTTGATGGACTTCACCGGCACGCTGATCGTCGTCAGCCACGACCGGTGGTTCCTGAACAACATCTGCACGCATATCGTCGATATTGACTATAACCAGGTCAAGCTTTATGTGGGCAACTATGACTTCTGGTATGAATCCTCCAAGATGATGCAGTCCCTGATGAACGACCAGAAGAAGCGCCGCGAGGACAAGATTCGCGAATTGCAGGCGTTCATCCAGCGCTTCTCCTCCAACAAGTCGAAGGCAAAGCAGGCCACCAGCCGCCGCAAGCTGCTGGATCAGCTGAGCATTGAGCAGATGCCCGCCTCCTCCCGCCGCTATCCGTGGGTGTGCTTCACCCCCGACCGGGAGGCCGGCAAGGACATTTTGCAGGTGAACAACCTTTCCTATTCGCAGGACGGCGTGCAGCTGCTCAAGGACGTGTCCTTCATCGTCACCAAGGGGCAGAAGATCGCGCTGGTCGGCTCCAACGAGCAGGCGATCACCGCGCTGTTCCGCATCCTTGCCGAGGAAATCGAGCCGGACAGCGGCTCCTTCAAGTGGGG